>JAYVKX010000385.1:0-7894 GCA_043768005.1 Novosphingobium sp.
ATTTTGATGCGGGCCAGCGCAGCGATCTTGGCCACGGTGGCGGTATCGACCGTCATGGCGTTCCTTCTTCGTTATGAAAACGGCAGGCTCATGCGCTAGCACCAGCTTCCGATTGCTTCAAGCAAGCTTACTGGGGAAGCTGACCTTGCGGCGCACCGCCCGGAGGCGGACCGCCAGCTTGCATCTGTTGCAGCTGCTGCATCATCTTTTGCTGTTGCTCGATCTCGGCTCGGCTTTTGAAATCGATCAGTTCGATCTCGAAAGTCAGATCGGTGTTGGGCGGAATTTCGCCCGCAGCCTTATCCCCATAGCCAAGCGCAGCAGGGATCAGCACCTTGTATTTGCCGCCCTTCTGCATCTGTTCCAACGCCTTGGTAAAGCCGGGGATCACGCCTTCCAGCGGGAACACTGCCTGCTTGCCCTCGTCAAACACCTTGCCGCTGGGCAGCGTGCCCTTGTAATTGATCAGGGCCACATCGGCGATCGTTGGCGAAACGCCGGTGCCAGCCTTGATCGTGGTGATTTCAACCGAACCTGGCATCGTGCTCCAGGCGATCCCGCCAGCGGCCAGCGCTACAGCGGCAACGCCGATCCACAGCTTGGTCAGCGCGCCCTTGGCGATGGGCTGAAGCGGTACGCGGGTAATTTCAGTCATGGATCGATCCTGTGGCGGCAATAGCAAAAGGGCGCGGAAATTATCCGCGCCCTCATGGCTTAACAAAGCTTAGGGTTCAAGCCTGTCTGGCTTGCCCAACGACCGGGTCTACTTGATCCCGTCGCGTTCCATCCGCTTGCGATCCATCTTGCGAGCGCGGCGGACAGCAGCAGCCTTTTCACGGGCGCGCTTTTCCGACGGCTTCTCGTAGTGACGGCGCAGCTTCATCTCGCGATACACTCCTTCGCGCTGCAGCTTCTTCTTGAGCGCGCGCAGAGCCTGATCAACATTGTTGTCGCGGACGAGAATTTGCATAAACCGAAACACCTCAGGAACGAATGGCCAGAACCCCCGCAAAATTGGCGCGGGGCAGCACCTTGATACAAAAACGAAAAGCGAGGCCGAATCTGCAAAGACCGGCTCGAACCTGCGGGCGGCTAGCAAAGTGCTGTAGGAATGGCAAGCGGGGATGCGTTTATCCCCGCCCAAACGCCGGTGCGGCGAAGAATTGGCAAAGGTGGCATTCAAAGGCTAAGGGCTGCGCTATGAACCCGCCATCCTTTCTTGCTGCATCACTGACCGTTGCCCTTGGCGGCGGATTTGGCGCGTGGCTGCGTTATGCCACCGGGCGGCTGGTGGGCATCAGCGCCTTTCCCTGGGCGACGCTTACCGTCAACATTCTTGGCAGCTTTGCCATGGGACTGCTGGCCGGATGGCTCGCCCGGCACGGACAGGGCGGGGAAAGCTGGCGGCTGTTACTCGGCGTTGGTCTGCTCGGCGGCTTCACCACTTTTTCCGCGTTCAGCCTTGAGCTGGTGTTGATGATCGAACGCGGCACATTTGCTACTGCTGCAAGCTATGCGCTGGGCTCGGTCATCGCCGGAGTGCTCGGCCTGTTTGCCGGGCTTGCCGTTATGAGGACCGTGGGATGAGCGACGAAACCATGAGCGATGACGGCACTTCGGAACACGTTCGTCAGTTCACCGTGGGTACCGATGATGACGGGGTGCGGCTGGACCGGTGGTTCAAGCGCCATTTGCCGCAAGTTGGCTTTGCCATCGTTTCGCGCTGGGCGCGGACCGGGCAGATTCGGGTGGATGGCAAGCGCGCCGGGGTCGATGACCGGCTGAGCGCAGGCCAGCTGCTCCGCGTCCCCCCCGGCGGCACCGCGCCAGAACGCAAGGGACCGCTACCGCGCGGGGCCCTGAGCGAGGAACAGATCCGCCAGGCCGAGGCGATGGTCATCACGCAGGATCGCGCCGCGATAGTGCTGAACAAACCGCCGGGCCTTGCCACCCAAGGCGGCACCGGGATGCGCGAGCATGTTGATGGGTTGCTCGATGCCTTCCTGCCGTTTGACGATGCCCGCACCGGATCGCGCCCGCGGCTGGTCCACCGGCTGGACAAGGATACTTCCGGCGTCCTGCTGATCGCGCGGACAGCGGGCAGCGCAGCGTTCTTTTCCAAGCGGTTTTCGGGCCGTTCGGTCCGCAAGATCTATTGGGCGTTGGTCACTGGCGTCCCTGCAATCGAAGATGGCTTCATCGATCTGCCGCTGGCCAAGCAGCCCGGCACCGGCGGCGAAAAGATGATGGTCGATGAAAGCGGCGAAGGCCAGACCGCGCGGACCCGCTACCGGGTGATTGACCGGGCCGGCAACCGCGCCGCCTGGGTTGAACTCCAGCCCTTGACCGGCCGCACGCACCAGCTGCGCGTCCATATGGCGGCCATCGGCCATCCGATCGTGGGTGACGGGAAATATGGCGGGCCGGACGCGTTTCTTTCAGGCAGCATCAGCCGCAAGATGCACCTCCACGCCCGCCGCCTGATTATCGAACACCCCGATGGCACGCCGCTGGATGTAGTGGCCGATCTGCCGACGCATTTTGCGGCCAGTCTGGAGCAATTGGGCTTTGATGCGGAAGACGGCGCTGCGCTGGTTGATGAGGCAAAGCCGGTTACAAAAGAGGCCACAAAAACTGCGGCCAAGGCCCACGCCAAGCAATATCGCAAGGAACGCCGCGGCGAGCGGCGCGGGCGAACCGGCGGTGATCGCGGACCCGCTGGCACGACCAGCGCATGGACCGGCACCAAGGCTGCACCCAAAACTACGGCTAAGTCTGGCCCCAAGGCCAAGGGTCCAGGCGCGAAAGTGGGCGGCAAGCCTGCTCCCAAGCCAAGGGGCAAGGCACCTACCGCTGGCAAGCCAACAGGTAAGCCAGTGCCACGGCCGCGCAAACCCTGATGCACCCAAACGCCGCCTTCCGCCATGATGCCACATTCGGCTCAGAAGGGCGCGAGCTGTTCGAGGCGCTGATCGACGAAATCGGCTTTGGCATGGTTTTCGCCGCCACCCCGGATGGCCCGCGCGTGGCGCATGCGCCGCTGATCTCGAACGGCGCGGGCACGATGCGGTTCCATCTGGCGCGCGGCAATGCGCTGACCCGCCATCTCGACGGGATGACCGCACTGGCGCTGATCAACGGCCCGGATGGCTATGTCAGCGCACGCTGGTACGAGGACGCCCAGGAGGTGCCGACCTGGAATTATGTCGCGCTTGAACTTGAAGGCCGGGTCCGCAAGATCGATACTGCCGAGCTGGAGGCGCTGCTGGTGGATCTGTCCGCCCGCCATGAAGCCCGTGTGGTAGCGGGCCTGCCGTGGACGATGGACAAGCTGGACGACAGCCGCAAGGCCGCGATGATGGCGGCGATTGTCGGCTTTGAGCTGGAGATTCAGGCCTGGCGGCCCACGCTGAAACTAAGCCAGAACAAATCGGCGGAAGAGCGCGCCCGGGTGATCGCCGGGCTGAAAGCCGCCGGATCGCCCGCAATTGCCCAGCTGATGCGGACGCTGGTGCCGTGAGTGTGAAGCTTGCCGTATTCGATTGCGATGGCACTTTGGTCGATGGGCAGGCCAGCATTTGCAATGCCATGGACACCGCCTTTGCCGCCTGCGGTGCGGCTTTGCCCGATCGCCATCAGGTCCGCCGGATCGTCGGGCTAAGCTTGCCGCAGGCGATCCGCCTGCTGCTGCCTGCCGCCACAGAGGAACTGCGCAAAGCCATCGATGAGGCCTATCGCGATGCCTTCCGCGCCGCGCGCGAGGCGGGCCAGCTGACCGAGCCATTGTATGACGGGATTGCCCTGCTGCTGGATGATCTGCGCGGGCGCGGCTGGACGCTGGGTGTCGCCACCGGGAAAAGCGACCGGGGGCTGGAGCATTGTCTGGCGGTACATCGGCTGTCAGGCTATTTCGCCACGCTGCAAACCGCCGATCGCCACCCGTCAAAGCCGCATCCGGCGATGCTGGAGGCGGCGATGGCAGCGGTGCTGGCGGACCCTGCCAAGGCCGTTATGATCGGGGACACCGTCTATGATATCGAAATGGCAGTGGCCGCAGGGGTGCGCGCAATCGGCGTCGATTGGGGCTATCACACCGCACAGGAACTGTTGGGCGCGGGCGCAGAGGCGGTGGCGATGACCCCGCAGGAGCTTGGGAAAATGCTGGCATGACGCAAGATCCCGCCAAGGGCCGGTTTATCGTGATCCAGCTGATCCGGCTGTCCGGTATCGCGCTGGTCATGTTCGGGCTGGCGATAACTGCCGGGCGCACGCCGCTGCCCGCGCCGCTGGGCATAGTGCTGGTGCTGGGCGGCCTGTTTGAAGTGCTGGTGCTGCCGTTGCTGCTGGCCCGCCGCTGGAAAAGCCCGCCCGAATGAAGCGGTTCTACACCGATGTCAGCGTTGCGCCCGATGGCTCCGGCTGGCGGGTGCTGCTGGATGGCAAGGCGGTCCGCACCCCGGCCAAGGCGCAGCAGCTGGTGCCGCGCAAGGCGCTGGCCGAAGCCATGGCACTGGAATGGTCTGGCCAGAGCGGAGAGGTTGATCCCACCGCTTTCACCTTCCGCGATATGGCCGATTATGCGATCGATGTGGTTGCCCGTGATCCTGTCGCGGCGGCGGCAGACCTGCTGCGCTACGCCGAAACCGATACGCTGTGCTACCGCGCCGAACCGGGTGAGGCATTGGCAGACCGGCAAACGCAAGTGTGGGAGCCGCTGCTGCGCACCGCCGAAGCCCGCTGGGGCGTTCATTTTGAGCGGGTGGACGGCATCCTCCACCGCCCCCAAGCGCCCGCCATGCTGACCCGGATGGCTGCGGTCCTTGCCCCGTTGGACGCCTTCACATTGGGCGCGCTGACCACGCTGACCACGCTTTCCGCCTCGCTCGTCATCGGCCTTGCCGCGCTGGAACCGGATGCAAATGCAGAAACGCTGTGGGCTGTGGCCAACCTTGAAGAGGATTGGCAGGCCGAGTTGTGGGGCAAGGATGGCGAAGCGCTGGCGCTGCGCGCGCGGCGGCTGGCAGAGTTCAGCGCGGCGATGCGGTTTGCCGGGCTGGCAAAGGCTTAGTGCAGCAGCGCCGGTCAGGCTGGATGCGGCTTGCCGCTCTCCAGATCGCGCAGATCAAGCCCGCGGGTTTCATTGCCAAACCGCAGGATCAGCACCAGCGCCAGCACGATCGGCACCATGATAATCAGGGCCACCACGCCAAGCGACGGCACCAGCGCCATAATGCTCAAGGCTTGCGCAAACAGCCCGCCCAACTTGCTGCAGGCTGCCACCCAGCCTGTTGCCCGGCCGCGAATGTTGAGCGGGTAGCTTTCCGCCGCATAGGGCAGCAGAATGGCCAATAACCCGTTGCTGCCGATAATCAGCAAAGCAATCGGAATGACCGGGCTCAACCCGGTATTCCGGTCCAGCAGCAAGACCCCGATCAGCCCCAGAAACGTCACCGCGATCAAGCTGGCCAGCGCGCCCTTGGTGCTCCACCGGCTATAGAGCAGTGCAACGAAAAATACGGTTGGAAAGGCAATCAGCGTCGACAGCGCAAGCAGCTTTGATGACACCGCCATCGAATGCCCCTTGGCCACCAGATCAGCGGGCAGCCACAGCAGCAGCCCGAAGTTAATCAGGCCCCAGGCGATTGCCGCAACGCTGAGCGCAATAGTCTTGCCCAGATAGCCCCCCGCCAACACGCTGCCTTGCGGCTTCACGGTGCTATAATGCGGAATGAAATCGAAATCCTCCTCGCTGTCGACAAGTTCATGGCTGACCGTGCCAAACCGCGCCATCACCGCCTGCGCTTCGGCCTTGCGGCCCCGCGCGAGCAGGAATTTGGCTGATTCCGGGATGAAGGCACCCATCGCTACCAGAGCCAATCCGGTGGGCAGATTGATCAGCCACATCGCCCGCCATCCGAACACGGGCTGCAACACCACCGAAAATCCGCTCGCCGCGAAATAGCCGCCTGCTGCGCCCAGCCCGCCAACCAGCACCAACGCCCAGCCGCGCTGTTTGGAAGGCATCATTTCGGCCAGCAAGGCATAGGTAACCGGCAGCATTCCGCCAGCGGCCGCACCCATGAGGAAACACATCGCCATGTTCCAGTTGAGCGATGGCATTGCGCCGCAGATCGAGGTGCCGACAAACATGATCGCCGAAAGCAGGATCGTGGCCTTGCGCCCATAAATATCGGCAAGCACGCCCCAAGCGATCGATCCGGCCACCGTCCCCAGCAGGGCGCTGAACGGCACCAGTGCCGCATGCGCCTTTGGCACGCCATATTCCGCAATCAGGCCCGGCATCACGAAGCCAAGCGAGGCTGGCTTCATCACATCGATGATCAGCGCCGTGATCAGCACCGCCATCAGCCGCCAATGCGCGCCCGATAGCGGCGCATCCTCGGGCGCGGCCACGGTGATCTTGTGCGATGCGGCAATCTGCGCGCTGACGTTTTTAGGCAGCAGGCCATAGGCAGACAGGCCGATCCCCCCGACGATCAGCGCCATTCCGGCGATCATCCCTGTATCCATCGGCATGCCAGCCAGACGGAAGCCCATATCGCGCGCCATCCAGAACATCGGCAGATGCAACAGCACCCCCACCGTCACGGCAAGACACCCAAGATTAAACGCAATCAGGCTCGATCGATCAGCCAGAGTACGGGTTATGGCAGGCAATTTGATACTCCCGGATGCGATATTTCGGCGGCTAGCCAATCCACTCCGCCACTTGCACCGCGACATCATTGGCCGCGCGGTTCAGCGCCGGCCCGATCGCCTCAGGCGTGGCGGCAACGCCGGGCACCACGCTTTCAAACCGCTTCGTAGCCAGCACGCCGCTCTTGGCGCTGCGGATCGCATCATAACGCACCACCACTGCGGCACTGCGCGCATCGTAACCCATATCGAGCAGCCTTCCGGTCAGGCGCAGCCCCGCGCCGGATGAGGCTTCATTATCCTCGAACACCAGCCGGGTGCCCTTGGTGCGGATCGTTTCGGCCAGCAGGCTGCGGAACAGCCGCGCTGGCCGCTCTACCCAGGCGGCATTTTGCAGATAAGCAACGCTGGCATCATCGATCTGTACCGGCACCCGTTGCACCGCCAGGCGACGATCGGTTTCGGGCTCGGCAACGACGATCGCATCCTCGATCCTGCCGCTGGCCGTGGTGCCCGCAGGCGCGCTTGTGGCAGGCGTCAGGCTGAACAATGTTGCCGGAGCCTTGCCCCCACCCAGGCTAACACAGCCGCCCAATACCAACACCGCCAGCGGCGCGCATTTCAACAGGAACAGGCTGCGCATGGATGGCCCCATCATGGTTTATAGTCCGGCAGTTTCGATCCGCCGATCAGCGCTCCTGCGCCCTGATCGTCAAGCTTCTCGGTAATATTGCGCAGCGCCCGCGTTGTGGCGCGAAGATCGCGCAATGCCGCCTCGGTGGCGGGCAGCGTGCTTTCGCCCAACTGCCGCGCGGCGGGGCGGGCATCGCCCAAGGTCGCTTTCAACTCGTCCGCGGCAGACGACGCAGACTTCAGCGTAATACGCAATTGCTGGGCAAGCGAGGCACCTTCACCATTGATCAGCTGATCGACAGAACCCGTCACCCGTTCAAAATTAGCCAGCGTGGCGGTGGCCTGTTTCAGCGTCGCCTGAAGTTCCACCATGGTCCGTTCCACCTGCGGCGTGGCCGTGGCCAGATTGCCGGTCATCCTGTCGGTATTGGTCAGGATATTGCTGATCGCCTGCTGGTTCTTGTCCGACAGCAGCGCTGTCATCCGCTCGCTCAACGTCGCCAGCCGTTCCAGCAGCAACGGCGCGCTGGTCAACAGCTCGCCCAGCCCGCCGCGCGTGGTCGGGATCACCGGCACGCCTTCCGGCCCCGGTTCGGTAATCGGC
>JAYVKX010000386.1:0-7976 GCA_043768005.1 Novosphingobium sp.
ATCCCGGGTATGACCGGATCACGCTGCGCCTCCATGCCGTGCCCGGCGAGGCGGTGTGGGGCGGGGGTGAGCAGATGAGCTATCTGGCGCTCAATTCGCGCCGCTTTCCGATGTGGACCAGCGAGCCGGGTGTAGGCCGCGACAAATCGACCGCGCTGACTCAGGCGATGGACGAGGGCGGCATGGCGGGTGGCGATTACTGGAACACCAACTATCCCCAGCCGACCTTCCTCACCTCGCGCTGGCTGGCGGTGCACCTTGATGCAGCCTGTTACAGCGTGCTCGATTTTACCGACCCGGCGGCGCATGTGGTCGAGGTATGGAGCGATGCTGCGCGGTTTGAGTTGTTTGCGCAGGACAACCCGGCCGAGCTGGTCGGTGCGCTGTCCACCCGCTTTGGCCGCCAGCCGCCGCTACCCGATTGGGCGATTGGTGGGGCGATCGTCGGGCTGAAGGATGGCGCCAACAGTTTTGAGCGGCTTGAGCGCTTCATCGCGGCCGGAACGGCAGTTTCGGGGCTATGGTGCGAAGATTGGGCCGGGATCCGCGAAACCAGCTTTGGCCGCCGCCTGTTCTGGGACTGGCGGCGCGATCGCCAGCGCTATCCCGATCTGCCCGAGCGGATCGCGGCACTCAATGCTCGCGGCATTCGGTACCTCGCCTATGCCAACCCCTATCTGGCGAATGACGGCATCCTCTATGAGGAGGCGCGCAGCGGCGGACATTTTGCGCTGCGGCAGGATAGCGACGCGGTCTATCTGGTCGATTTCGGCGAATTTGACTGCGGGGTGATTGATTTCACGCAGGGCAAAACGCGTGACTGGTTTGCCGAAAAAGTGCTGGGCTGCGAGATGCTGGACATCGGCATCGATGGCTGGATGGCAGATTTTGGCGAATATCTGCCGACCGATGTGCGGCTGGCCGATGGCTCGGATCCGATGGAGGCGCATAATCGCTGGCCGGTATTGTGGGCGCAGGTCAACGCGCAAGCGCTGGCGAGCCGGGGCAAAACCGGCGATGCGCTGTTCTTCATGCGCGCTGGCTTTTCAGGGGTGCAAGGCGCCTGCCCGCTGTTGTGGGCGGGGGATCAATCGGTCGATTTCACCCGCCATGACGGGATCGGAACGGTGATTACTGCCGCGCTTTCAGCCGGGCTGGTCGGCAATGCCTATAGCCACAGCGATTGCGGCGGCTACACCTCGCTCCACGGCAATCTGCGTACGATCGAGTTGATGCAGCGCTGGTGCGAAATGGCAGCCTTTGCGCCGGTGATGCGCAGCCACGAAGGCAACCGGCCCGACGATAATCTGCAGTATGACTCATCCGCAGAGCTGCTCGAATGCTTTGCCCGGTGGAGTCGGGTCCACGCGCGGCTGGCCCCCTACGTGCGGCATTTGTGCAATGAGGCGGGCGAACAGGGCCTGCCCGCCCAGCGGCCGCTGTTTCTGCACTATCCTGACCAGCCCGGGCTATGGACCGTGCAGGATCAATTCCTCTACGGTGCAGACTTGGTGGTGGCCCCGGTGATCGATCAGGGTGCCGCGGTGCGCAGGGTGATCCTGCCGGGCGAGCAGCCGTGGCGCCATGTCTGGACGGGAGCGGAGTTTGCTCCCGGCCAGCATGAGGTTGCGGCACCGATCGGCCAGCCACCAGTGTTCTACCGGCCAGACAGCGCCTTTGCCGGGCTGTTCGCCGGGCTGGGAGAGGTTCTGCAGGGATGAGTGAACGGTCCAACATCCGCGATGTCGCCGCCCGCGCCGGAGTGGCGGTGAAAACCGTCAGCCGCGTGCTCAACGATCATCCCTATGTCAGCGCCAGCACCAAGGCGCGGGTGGAAGAGGCGATGCGCGCGCTGGACTTCCGCCCGAGCATCGCCGCGCGAATCCTGTCGGGAGCAAAATCGAACCAGATTGCGCTGATCTATGACAATCACAGCCCTTATTACATGCACCAGATCCAGATGGGTTGCTGGGAGCGCTGCCAGGCCGAAGGGATCCGCTTGCTGGCCCAGCCGGTCGATGTATCCGATCCGCGCGTCGGCGATCAGATTCGCGGGCTGGTGTCCGAAACCCATGTCGATGGGATCATCCTGTCCTCACCCGTTACCGATTGTGACCCGGTGCTGCGCGCCTTGGAGGCGATGGACGTGCCGTTCGTCAGGATATCGCCTGGCACCAACCACGCGCTGACCAGTTCGGTATTCATGGATGATGCGCAGGCCGCCGATGACATGACCACCCATATCATCAATCTGGGGCACCGCCGGATCGGCTTTATCAAGGGCCATCCCAATCATATGGCCTCGGACGACCGGCTGTTCGGTTATCGCCGCGCGCTGGACCGGGCGGGGATCGCCTATGAGCCGCAGCTGGTGGCGGACGGCGAGTTCGATTTTGACAGCGGCACCCGCGCGGGCCGCTATTTCCTAGATATGGCAGAACCGCCGACCGCGATCTTCGCCGCCAATGATGATATGGCGGCGGGCGTGCTGGCGGTGGCGCATGACCGGGGGATTGACCTGCCCGGCCAGCTTTCAGTCGCGGGGTTTGACGATACGACGCTGGCCCGCACCGTCTGGCCGCCGCTGACCACCATCCACCAACCGATGCAGGAACTGGCCCGTACCGCCACCGATCTGCTGATTGCGGGCGGCGATCTGACCCATCGCCGGCTGCCCCATATCCTTGTCGAGCGCGCCTCGGTCGCTCCCCCAATCAGGAAACCTGTATGAGCCTGCTATCCCTGCCGCCTGTCACCCGCACTCTGGGTCTGGGTGGTCCTGCCGTATCGCCGATTGCCTGGGGGATGTGGCGGCTGGCCGAAGGCGGACGCAGCGCGAGGGACGCAGCCCGGCTGGTTCATGCCGCGCTTGATGCCGGGATCAATCTGCTCGATACGGCGGATATCTATGGCTTTAATGGCACCGGCGGGTTCGGCGATGCAGAGGCGCTGCTGGGCGAGGTGCTGGCCGCAGAGCCTGCGCTGCGCCACCGGATGGTGCTGGCGACCAAGGGCGGGATCCTGCCGCCCGTGCCCTATGATCAAAGCGCGGCTTATCTGGCCCAAGCGATCGATGCTTCGCTGCGCCGGTTGCAGGCGGAGCAGATCGATCTGTGGCAGATCCATCGCCCGGATATTCTGGCCCATCCGCAGGAAGTGGCGCGGGTGCTGGATGATGCCATCGCGGCGGGCAAGATTGCCCTGCTGGGGGTTTCGAACTTCACCATGCCGCAAATTGCCGCGCTTAATCATTTCCTCGGTCACAAGCTGGTTGCCACGCAGCCAGAGATCAATCCGCTGCGGATCACCTGCTTTGAAAACGGTGAGCTGGATCAGGCGATGATGCTGGGGCTGACCCCGCTGGCCTGGTCGCCGCTGGGCGGCGGACGGTTGCTCAACCCTGAAACCGCGCAGGACAAGGCGGTAGCGGTGGCGCTGGACAAGGTGGCGGGCGAACACGGCGTATCCCGCTCTGTCGCGACCTATAGCTGGCTGATGGCGCATCCTGCCGGGATCATCCCGATCATCGGATCGCAGCAGACCGAACGGATTGCCGAGGGGATACAGGCGCTTACCCTGCGCTGGGCCCGCGAAGATTGGTACCCGGTGCTGGTCGCCGCCAGAGGAGAACCCCTGCCATGAGTTCTCCCATAGTGCCCCAGCAATGTGAAATCGCCTGGTTCTCCGCCCTGTGTGATGATGATTATGAGTTTCTCGGGGTGCCCGATCCGGCGCTGCAATCCAGCTGGGAACATTGCCGCAATATCGTGCTCCAGGCCGAAAAGGGCGGGTTCGATAATGTACTGCTGCCCTCGGGCTATAGTCTGGGCCTTGATACCACCGTGTTTGCGGCCGCGATGGCGCCGCTGATCCGGCGGATCAAGCTGCTGTGGGCCACCCGCATAGGCGAGGATTGGCCGCCGCAGCTGGCGCGGCGGATCGCCACGCTCGACCGGATCCTTGGTCCCAATGCCGCTGGGACCGGTGGGCGGCTCAACGTCAATATCATCTCTTCCGACATGCCGGGCGAGGTGCTGGCATCGGGGCCGCGCTATGCCCGCGCGACCGAGGTGGTGAAGATCCTCAAGACGCTGCTGGGCGGCGAACATCTTGATCATCAAGGCGAGTTCTATAACCTCAAGCTTGATCCACCGCGGATCACCACCCTGTCGGGCAAGGCTCCGGCATTTTACTTTGGCGGCCTTAGCCACGAAGCCCGCGAATGCGCCGCCGAAGGCTGCGACGTTTACCTGATGTGGCCCGATACGATGGACAAGGTCCGCGAGACGGTGACCGATATGACCGCGCGCGCCGCCCGTTATGGCCGCACCCTGAAGTTTGGATACCGCGCTCATGTGATCGTGCGCGAGACGGAGGAACAGGCCCGCGCCTATGCCGATCGGCTGTTGTCCAAATTGGATGATGAGGCCGGCCGCGCGATCCGCGAAAAATCACTCGATGCGCAGAACTTTGGCGTCCAGCGCCAGGCCGAACTGCGCGGCGCGGCGGGCGGGGACGGGTTTGTCGAGGATAATCTGTGGACCGGGGTTGGCCGCGCGCGATCAGGTTGCGGCGCGGCGATCGTGGGCAATCCTGATCAGGTGCTGGCCAAGCTGCGCGCCTATCAAGCCGAAGGGATCGAGGCCTTCATCCTGTCAGGCTATCCCCACACTGCCGAGGCGGACATGTTCAGCCGCTATGTGCTGCCCCATATCCAGCACGGCCCGCTGGAGTTTTAAGCATCGCCGCGGATTAGCGCAAAGCCGCAGAATTGCGCCCTTCGGCCCAGCACCAGCCGGTTGAAGCTGAGCGCGAACAGCACCGATGTGGCCAGCGTTACCACCATGAAATCGATGTAATGCAGCGTGATGATCCCGGCGGGCGAAAGGACAAAGGTGAACAGCCCATAGAACGCCACGCCCCAGATCACCCCTGCCACCGCCGCCGGGGCCGCAACGCCCCGGAACAGCAGCGCGACGATGAAGGCTGAGAGGATCGGCATCGATGACAAGCCGTTGAGCTGCTGGAGCAGGTTGATGATGCTTTGCGCGTTCTCGAAGGCAGGAACCATCAGGATCGAGCTCACCGTCAGCACTATCGATACGATCGCCGCCAGCCGCCAGTGATCGGTCACCGGGCGAATGAATTTGGTATGGAAGTCGACCGAATAGAGCGCGACCGAACTGTTGAGGATCGCGGCGGTATGCGCGATCACCGCCGCCGCCATCATCGCCGCAAAAGCGCCAGACAGCCACTGCGGCAGCACCGTGGCAACGATCCGGCCATAGGTGGCATCGCCTGCATCGCCAAACAGCTTGTAGGCGGCAACGCCGGGGATCACGACAATTGCCGGGATGATCAGAATGCGCACCGTCGCGGCGGCCAGCACGCCTTTCTGTGCCTCGCGCACGGTGGGTGCGGTCATCGCCTTCTGGGTGATGTTCTGGTTGGTGGACCAATAGAAAATCTGGATGAAGATCATGCCGGTGAACAGCGTGTGGAACGGGATCGGCGAATCCTCAGCCCCGATCATGCTGGTTCGCTCGGCCGGAATGCCCGAAAAATCCCAGCCGATGGCATTCAGCGCCAGCACCACCACCAGCAGGGCAATGGCCAGCACCCCGATGCCCGAATAGGTATCCATCACCGCCACCGCGCGCAGCCCGCCCATGATTGTGTAAAGTGCAGCGATCACGGCCATTGGCGCGGCGAAATACCACAGCGGCCAATCAACCGCGAACATCGATTTGAGAAACAGCGATCCGGAATAAAGCGCGGCCGGCAGATAGATCAGGATATTGCCGATCAGAAACAGCGCCGAAATCAGCGTGCGGATGCTGCCCCCGCCATAGCGCTGTTCCAGCAACTCTGTCACCGTGGTGCATTTGGTGCGGTAATAGACCGGCACGAAAATGAACGCGAGGATCATCAGCCCCACGAACCCGGCCAGCTCCCACCAGGCGAGCAGTAACATCTGGTTGCCGTTCATCCCGACCAGCTGTTCGGTCGAAAGATTGGTCAGCGTGATCGAGCCTGCCACGAAATCCATTTGAGGCCGCCGCTGGCGAGGAACACATCCTTGGCCGAACCGTCATGCTTGGCCTGTCCGCGCGTGGTGGTGCGATAGGTGATCGCCCCGATCGCGGCCAGCAGTGCCAGCGCAATCGCGATCTGGCCGCCCAGGCTGCCCAGAAATTCCGTCATCACCCGATATCCCCAATACTGCCGGGCAGTTGACCACCGCCCGTTCCCCCGTAACAAGTCTTGGACATGACCCTATCGCCAGAATCAACCCCGGGCCAAGCTCAAATCCAGCCGATGCGCCTTGGGGTCTGCTATTATCCCGAACATTGGCCGGAAGCGCTGTGGGCTGATGATGCGCGCCGGATGGCGCAGACCGGGCTTAGCCGGGTCAGGATCGGCGAATTTGCCTGGAGCAGGATCGAACCTGAACCCGGGCGGTTTGAGTGGGGCTGGCTCGACCGGGCGATTGAGACACTCCACGCCGCCGGGCTTGGCGTGATCCTGGGCACGCCAACCGCAACCCCACCCAAATGGCTTGTGGACCAGATGCCGGATATGGTCGCGGTTGATAGTGAAGGTGCCCCGCGCAAATTCGGCTCGCGGCGGCATTACTCGTTCAGTCATCCCGGCTACCGGATTGAGGCTGAGCGGATCACCCGGGCGATGGCAGACCGCTATGGCAATCACCCCGCCGTCACTGCCTGGCAGACCGATAATGAATATGGCTGCCATGATACGGTGCAAAGTTTTTGCAGTGCCGCTGCTACGGCGTTTCGCGGCTGGCTTGAAGCGCGCTATGGCACCATCGCTGCGTTAAACGCGGCCTGGGGCAATGTCTTCTGGAGTATGGAATACCGCGCCTTTGCCGAGGTTGATCTGCCCAATCTGACCGTTACCGAAGCCAATCCGGCGCACTGGCTGGCCTATCGCCGGTTCGCCTCGGACGAGGTGATCTCGTTCAACCGGGCGCAGGTGGAGATCCTGCGTGCAGCCGCACCGGGGCGTGATATTGTCCATAATTTCATGGGCTTCTTTACCGAGTTCGATCACCACGCGTTGTCCCGCGATCTTGATGTCGCGGGCTGGGATAGCTACCCGCTCGGCTTCCTCGACAGCTTCCCGTTCAGCGCAGCGGACAAGCTTGCCTACGCCCGCCAAGGCCACCCGGATATTGCCGCGTTCCACCATGACCTTTACCGGGGATGCGCCAGAAACGGTCGCTGGTGGGTGCTTGAACAACAGCCCGGCCCGGTCAATTGGGCCCGCCACAACCCCGCTCCGCTGCCCGGAATGGTCCGGCTGTGGACGCTGGAAGCGCTGGCGCATGGGGCCGAGCTGGTCAGCTATTTCCGCTGGCGGCAGGTGCCCTTCGGACAGGAGCAGCTCCATGCGGGATTGCTGCGTCCCGATAATGTAGCTGCGCCCGGTTTGGCCGAGGCAGCGCAAGTCGCGCAGGACATTGCGGCGCTTGGTCCTGCCGGTGATCCGCCCAAGAGCGTCGCCCTGGTGTTTGCCTATGATGCGGAGTGGGTGACCAGGATCCAGCCGCAAGGGGCCGGATTATCCGCACTATGGGCCGCATTTGAATGCTATTCGGCGCTGCGGCGGCTGGGGCTGGATGTAGACATCGTGCCGCCTGATGCGGCGCTGGATGGCTATAGCCTTTGCGTCATTCCATGCCTTCCGATCGTGCCGGATGGGCTGGTGGAAAGCCTGTCTCGCTTTGCCGGGCAGCTGGTCATCGGCCCGCGCTCTGGCAGCCGCGATGCTGATTTCAGCATCCCGCCGAACCTTGCGCCCGGCGCGCTCCAGGCGCTGTTTCCCGGCAAAGTCAGCCGGGTGGAAAGCCTGCGCCCCGGCTTGATCCACCAAGGCGATGGCTGGGCGATCGAACGCTGGCTGGAACATCTGGAAACCGCTGCCGCGCCTGAACTGATCGCCGCTGATGGGAC
>JAYVKX010000387.1:0-2089 GCA_043768005.1 Novosphingobium sp.
CCAATCTGCTGCTTCAGGTGGGTGAGACGGGCCGGGCGGCCGAGGAATACGATCGGCTGCACCGCGCCGACCCGCAGCACACTCTGGTCAGCCTGACCCACGGCCATGCGCTTAAAACGCTGGGCAGACTGGACGAAGCAATCACCGCTTATCGCCATGCCTATGCGGTGCGACCCAGCCTTGGCGATGCTTATTGGAGCCTTGCCAACCTCAAGACCTATAGCTTCACACCCGCAGAGATGGCCTTGATGACCGAGCAGGAGGCAGAGCCTGCGATCGGTGTGGATGACCGCATTCACCTGTGCTTTGCGCTGAGCAAGGCGCTGGAGGATGGCGGGGAATATGCGCGGTCGTTCGAATATCTCGAACAGGGCAACCGGCTTCGTCAGGGGATTCTGGGGTTCAAGCCGGAAGCGGTGGCCGCAGAGATCGATGATCAGATCAAACATTGCCCGGCGGCATTGTTCACCGCCAAGGCTGACGGTGGATGCGCGGCGATCGATCCGATTTTCATCGTCGGGCTGCCGCGCGCAGGGTCAACCCTGTTGGAGCAAATTTTGGCATCCCACAGCCAGGTTGAGGGGACCACCGAACTTCCCGATATCATGGCGATCGCCGCCAGGCTCGGCGGGCGGCAGGCGGAAGGCGAGGCGGATCGCTACCCAGCGAACCTCAAGGATGTTCCCAGCGCCGAGTTCACCGCGCTGGGTGAAAGCTACATCAAATCGACCCGCGTTCACCGCCGTGAAGACGCGGCGCGTTTTATCGACAAGATGCCCAACAACTTCCGCCACATCGGGCTGATCCAGCTGATCCTGCCTAATGCCCGGATCATCGATGCACGGCGCGATCCGATGGCCTGCGGATTTTCGGTGTTCAAGCAGCTGTTCGCCCAAGGGCAGGACTTTTCCTATGATCTTGAACATATTGGCCGCTATTATTGCGACTATCTGCGGCTGATGCAGCACTGGGACGAGGTGCTTCCGGGGCGGGTGCTGAAGGTGCAGCATGAGGACGTGATCGATGATCTGGAAGGGCAAGTTCGCCGGATACTTGATCATTGTGGCCTGCCGTTCGAACAGACCTGCGTGGATTTTCACCAGACCGAACGGGCGGTGCGCACGCCAAGTTCGGAACAGGTCCGCCGCCCGATCAACCGTGACGGGACCGATGTCTGGAAGAATTTCGATCCCTGGCTTGGCCCGTTAAAGCAAGCGCTTGCTGCGTGCCCTGAGCTTTTCCCGAGCAGCTAGTTTTGCCAGGCACAAACGCCCAGCGTACGCCCCGGCGACAGCTGGCCCGGATTAACCACCCCGGCGACTAGGTGAGCCCGGCCGCGGTCGCACACCAGCGTCCTCGCGCCTTCGCCTGCAACGTCGATCAGCAGCTGGTCCCAGTGCCGATACTGCACATCGTGTCCTTCGCCCGGATAGCGGCGGAAGGTGACTTTGCCCTTTACCTTGTTCGCCCAAAACTCCCCGTGGGCCGGGGGCACCACCTTGTCGGCTTCGCCATAGTAGAAGAAGGCGGGGGCGTGTACTTTGGATACATCCGCAGGTGTTTGGCAAAAGCGCTTATATTCCCTGGCCATGCCCCGCGGATCGCCCCTTTGACCGGCGATGAAGAAGGTCCGCGCGCCCTCGTCTGCGGCGCGATCGGTAAAGCCGCGGACGCGGGCCGAAACCCCATCCTTTGGCATATCCCACCAGACGCGCGGCGCGCCGACCTGCGGGGCAAGCTGATCGATCAGCGTCGCTTCGTCCGCCGCACAGGTGCCCGCATCGCCGGGAAACGACGAAACCGCCGCCAGCATATGCCACGAGTTCAGCCGCTCCGGCATCGCTGCTGCGATATGTCCGGCATAGGCGCCGCCGCCTGAAATCGCGACCAACGAGAAGCGCCCGATCTTCAGCCTATCCAGCACCTGCCGCACTTCGCCAACATAATCGTCAAACGTCCAGGCAGGATCGAACGCCGTGTCGCCCAGCCCATTGCGCTCTACCGCGATGATGCGGAGCTTGAGGCGGCGGCGCATCGTGTCGAGAAAGCTGACCAGTTCTGGCGCGCGGGCGCTGGTCCCGGCACCCCC
>JAYVKX010000388.1:0-3816 GCA_043768005.1 Novosphingobium sp.
CGCAGCTTCGGTGGCAGGGGCGTTGCTGGCGGCACTGTCATCGCCACTGCGCATGTACCACCACAGTGCGAACGCCAGTAACGCCGCGACCAGCAGCCACAGCGGCCAGCCCATTCCACCTTCGTCATCCGATTTTGCAGCCTGGCTGCCTGGCGTGAACAGCGCAGCAGCCTTATCCGCCGCAGCGCCCGCTGCGCCGGTTACGGCACCCGCGGCACTGCCAGCGGCATTGCCGACTGCGCCCACGGCGGCACCGGCCACATCGCCAACCTTGCCTGCCGCACCGCCTGCAGCGCCAGCGGCATCGCCAACGCTACCCATCGCCTTGGCGGCGGTATCCTTCGCAACGCCCGCTGCGCCCGATGCAGCAGCAACTGCCGCCCCGGCTACCGCCGCGCCTGCAGCAATCGTTCCGGCGACTGGGCCGGTGGAAGACTTGGCCGCGACCTTTTTGGCGGCGGGCTTCGATGCGGCTT
This sequence comes from Novosphingobium sp., assembly GCA_043768005.1. Taxonomy (GTDB): domain Bacteria; phylum Pseudomonadota; class Alphaproteobacteria; order Sphingomonadales; family Sphingomonadaceae; genus Novosphingobium. Next base: position 477 of record JAYVKX010000388.1, read on the forward strand.
TTGCAGGAGCCTTGACCGCAACGGCCTTGGTCGGCGCAGATTTCGAGGTGACCAGCTTGGCAGCCGGCTTTGGTGCAGCCTTGGCCGCAGGCTTTGCCGCCGCCTTTGCGGCTGGCTTGGCCGCTGCCTTGCTGGCCGCCGCTGAGCCGGCAACTGCCGCCGCTGCGCCAGCAACCTTCGCTGCGGTCTTCTTGGCGGCGGGCTTGTCAGCGGCCTTGGCAGCGGTTGGAGCCTTTGCAGCTGCAACTTTGGCAGCCGGAGTTTTCGCTGCCGGAGCCTTCTTTGCTGCTGCAGGCGCCTTCACGAACAGCCCCAGCTTCTTGAATTCGGCGGCGAGCAGATAGTATACGGTGACGCGGTTCTTGGTGCGATCGGCCTTCATCGCTTCGCCCACTTTCGCGATTGCGGCATCAAGCACAGCGTCAGACTGGGTCAACCCCAGCTTCTTTTTGAGGTAGTTGGTCCGGACTCGGTCGGTCTCGGTTTTGTCGCTGAACGAAACCAGCGACGAATCGCGGTTGCGCAGTGCGATGCCCAGGTATCGGACAATCCCCGCGATTGCCGCATCATCGGCGTTGGCGACATGTTTCTTGACGTCTGCGGCCCAATCGGTTGCCATTTCCCACTCCCTCGGAACTCGGCAATCGATCGATCGCCGCGATAATCCCTCCGCACTGCTGCGCGGGGCGAAGTGGTAACGGATTCTCGGGCGCGGTCCAGCCGGAATCGGCGCGCAACCAGACCAAAAAAACTACTGTTAGGGTTTTACGCGGCGAGCGCCAGATCGAGCCGCTGCCAGATTTCGCTCAGCGCCTTGGTGAGATCGCACATCATCACTTCGGTGTGCGCCGGGCCCGGGGTGAAGCGCAGCCGTTCGGTGCCGCGCGGCACGGTGGGGTAATTGATCGGCTGCACATAAACGCCGTATTCGGCCAGCAAGATGTCAGCAATCTTCTTGGCCTTGACCGGATCACCGACCATCAGCGGCACGATGTGAGTGGTGCTGTTCATCACCGGCAGCCCGGCTTCGCGCATCAGCGCCTTGAGTATTCCCGCATTGGCTTGCTGGGCCTCGCGCTCGGTGCTCGAGGCCTTGAGGTGGCGGACCGAAGCCAGCACGCCCGCCACCAACACCGGCGAGAGGCTGGTGGTGAAAATGAACCCCGGCGCATAACTGCGGATCACGTCGATGATCCGGCTGTCAGCGGAGATATAGCCGCCCATGACGCCGAAGGCCTTACCTAGCGTGCCTTCGATGATGTCGATCCGGTGCGCAGCTTCGTCGCGGTCGGTGATCCCGCCGCCGCGCGGGCCGTACATGCCCACTGCGTGAACCTCGTCGATGTAGGTGAGCGCGTTGTACTTGTCGGCCAGATCGCAGATCGCGTGGATCGGGGCTACATCGCCTTCCATCGAATAGACGCTTTCGAACGCGATCAGCTTGGGCACGTCCGGATCCTCGGCGGCCAGCAGCTCTTCCAGATGCGCCAGATCGTTGTGGCGGAACACGCGCTTTTCGCAGCCGGCGTTGCGGATGCCGGCAATCATGCTGGCGTGGTTGAGCTCGTCCGAAAAGATCACGCAGCCCGGCAGCACCTTGGCCAGCGTGGATAACGTGGCATCGTTTGAGACATAGCCCGAGGTGAACAGCAGCGCGCCATCCTTGCCGTGCAAATCGGCCAACTCCGCCTCAAGATCGACGTGGTAATGGGTGTTGCCGCCGATGTTGCGGGTCCCCCCGGACCCTGCACCAACATCGTGCAGCGCCTCTTCCATCGCCGCGATAACCTTGGGATGCTGGCCCATCGCGAGGTAATCGTTTGAACACCACACCGTGATGTTCTGCGGGCCGTTGTGCCCGGCAAAGCAGCGCGCGTTGGGATAGCTGCCCTTGTTGCGCAAGATGTCGATGAACACCCGGTAGCGGCCTTCCGAATGCAGCCGCTCGATCGCCGTGTCGAAAATCTGATCGTAGTTCACGTGGTTGAAATCCCCAACAAGGGCCGTTTCAAAAGCAAACGAATCTGCCCGAGTTTGGGCGCCCTTTACGCCAAGCGATGCCCTTATGGAAGCGCGGAATCCTTGCGCCAGGTCAATTTGGCCGACTGGAAAAGCCGAACTTGATGCCGGCGCGGTTTAGCGGATCGATAATCCATTCAAAATCATGGCCGGGGACGATCACCAATGCCGGTTCCTGCGCCTTGAGCGCGGCAATCGCGGCAAGCCAGCCGAACACATCGCCACGGTTTTCCGGCGCAAAAAACTGTTCAACCAGACGCGAGCGACCACGCTGCTCCTTCCAGTTCTGAGCAAAGCTCGAGATATCGCCAACGAACAGGAATTCGCGGCCATCGCCCAGCCGCACAAAAATCATTTGCGATCCCGGCGTGTGGCTGTCTGGGGCAGGGATCACGACAATTCCCGGGGCCACCGCCACCATCCTGTCCCCCGGCAACCGCGCGGGCGGCACTTGCCCGCCGCGCCAATGGAGCAGGGCGGCAAAGTGCGATGGTGGCAACTGGTCGGGGTTGAGCAGCGCTTTCTGCATCAGCGCCGCGCCGCCATGCGCCGCCAGCGCGCCCAGATGATCGGCATGTTCATGCGTCACCAGGATCAGCCCGGCCAGGTCCAGCTCTGCTTCGATCCGCTGCTGATTTCCGGGATTGAACTTTTCTGCCCCGCCAGCTTTGGCATCGGCTGCGGTGATCCCGCTTTCGATCATCACCGGCGCGCCGCCCGGCACCGGCAGGCGAAACGCCATATAGCAGATCAGCTTGCGCTTGATCCCCGATCCGGCAACCATCAAGCTGCCGGGAACCCGCCTGAACCCGGCGCATTCCACCTCAACCCCGCTGGGAGCGGGGCCGGCTTGGCTGGCGGCCAACCGTCGCAATTCATCAATATCAATGCGCTGGGCGGGAATGTTGGCGGCGTGATTATCAAGCAGGAACCAATAGAACGGCCCGCCAATCAGCAATACCAGTGCCAGCAGGACAAGATTGAGCCGGTGAGTCATTGCAGCTCCTCGATCCTTTCAAGCCCATAGCGCGCAAAGGTCTGCGCCAGGCCGCCGGCAGTATCATCCTGACGGGTCAGCACGGCAAGATCGGGCACGGCGCGGGCAAAGGGCTGCCCCCGGGTCAGATGCACAATCCGCCGGGCAATCCCCGCCGCGCCATCGACGAACTGAACATCGGACCCGAAGGCGATCTGCAATTCGGCGCGCAGCAGCGGAAAGTGTGTACAGGCCAGCACTACCGTATCGATCTGCGCCCCGCCCGGCTGGCTGCGTAGCCCGGCGGCGGCGCGGGCATAGACCGCGGGATCAACCGGTAGCCCG
>JAYVKX010000389.1:0-4613 GCA_043768005.1 Novosphingobium sp.
GGCTATGATCGCCGCAAATTCATCGGCGCGCCGGGCACCGTGCTGGCGCTGGCCAATGGGGTGATCGATGAAAACTATTGGGCTTCTGCCTATCTCAACGGGACGATCGATCGCAGCTCGAAGTTCAGCACCAATATTTATGCCAACTGGTACCAAAGCGGAGACGCCTTGTCTGGCGATGTCAGCGCGGTTGGCGCAACAGCGGCATATTACCGCTCACTGACGAACCGCCTGACGGCGACTGCGGCTTTGGGCATTGACGGGGTCAACCGTGAATTGTTGCAGGATATCTGGTCAGCCTCGGCGCTGGTCGGCCTGCGCTATTCCTTCTGAGCCTGATGGAGTGATTTGAAATGTTCGATGATTTCTATGGGCTTACCGGGCGGCCGTTCCAGCTCACCCCTGATCCGGCGTTTTACTTTGAAAGCCTGACGCACCGCAAGGCGCTGTCGTATCTGGGCTATGGTCTGGCGCAGGGCGAGGGCTTTGTGGTTATCACCGGTGAAATTGGCGCGGGCAAATCCACGCTGGTCGCGCATTTGATGGCCACAATCGATCCCGCGCGGCTGACTGCGGCGCAGGTTGTCACCAGCAAGCTTGATGGCGAAGAACTGGTCCATGTCGTCGCGCAGGCGTTTGGCCTGATCGTCGAAGGGCATGACAAAGCCTCTGCACTGGGCGCAATCGAGGCTTTCCTGCACGACGAGGCCCGCGCGGGGCGGCGCTGCCTGCTGGTGGTTGATGAATCGCAGAATTTGACGATCGAGGCGCTGGAAGAGTTGCGGATGCTGTCCAACTTCCAGTTGGGCGCGCATCCGCTGTTGCAAACGCTGCTGCTGGGTCAACCGGAGTTTCGCGCAATGATCCAGGATCATCCCCAGCTTGAACAGCTGCGCCAGCGGGTGATCGCGGCGCATCACCTTGATGCGATGGATGCAGGCGAAGTGCAGCCCTATGTCGAACACCGCCTGAAATGCGTGGGCTGGGATGGCAATCCGGCGTTCGATCAGCGCGTGTTCTCTGAACTTTACGAGGCTTCGGGCGGCGTGCCGCGCCGGATCAATCAGATCTGCAATCGCCTGCTTCTGCTCGGCTCGGTCGAACAGCGCTCACGTATTGATCGCGCGATGCTCAGCAATGTCCTGGATGAGCTGGCGACCGACGGCACCTTGCCGCTGACTCGTCCGGCCCCGCAGGCCAAGCCTGAACCGGTGGCGGCGGTGGCTCAGGCCCTCGCGGCTCCGATCGATGCTGTCGCCATGCACCAGTTCGAAGCCGCGCTCGCCGTGCGCGATGCCCATATTGCCGAGTTGCAACAGGCGGTGATCGAGCTTGCCAACGATCGTGAAGCCCTACCGGACGAACCCCGGCCAGAGGCTATTGCCGCACTGGAAGCCAAGCTGGCCATGCTGGAAAGCCAGATGCTGGAACAGGAGCGGACCATCCGCCATACGCTGGGCATGTTGATCGAGTGGATCGAGGCTGACGACGCTGGCCGCGTCGCCGCCTGATCCGGATCAAAGGACGCATCCGTGGCTCATTCCCGACTGGTCAACGGTCTATCTGTCGATGTCGAAGACTGGTTTCAGGTCGGCGCGTTTGAAGGCGTGATCGATCGCGATAGTTGGGAAGGATTGAGCGACCGGGTCGAGCGTAATTGCGACGCGATCCTGGATATGTTTGCCAAGGCAGAGGTCAAGGCGACTTTTTTCACGCTGGGCTGGGTGGCACAGCGCCACCCCGAATTGCTGCGCCGGATTGCGGGTGCCGGGCACGAGCTGGCCAGCCACGGCTGGGATCACGCCCGGGTATTCACGATGGACAAGGCCAGCTTCTCAGCCGATCTTGAACGTAGCCGCAAGACGATCGAGGATGCCGCTGGCGTGCAGATCACCGGCTATCGTGCGCCCAGCTTTTCAATCGATAGCCGAACGCCGTGGGCCTATATGGCGCTGGCCGAGCAGGGCTTTGTCTATAGCTCCAGCGTCGCGCCGATCACCCACGATCATTATGGCTGGCGCGAGGCACCGCGCTTTGCATTCCGTCCGCTGCCTTGGTCGGACCTGCTGGAAATTCCGGTGACGACGGCCAACTTTGCCGGGCGACGACTAGCGGCTGGCGGCGGAGGCTTTTTCCGCGTCCTGCCCTATGCTTTTTCGCGCTGGGCGATCCGCCAGGTCAACACCCGCGATGGCCGCCCCGCGGTGTTCTATTTCCACCCTTGGGAAATTGATCCGCAGCAACCGCGCGTAACCCAGGCGTCGCTCCGCTCCAAAATGCGGCATTATACCAATCTTGATGTGATGGCGGACAAGCTCACCCAGCTGATCGGTGAATTCGAATGGGGCCGGATGGACATTCTGGCTGCGCGAGAAGCCTTGCGGGCGACGGAACTGGCTGCATGAACGCGCCTTTCGCTTCCGCTCGCGCGGTATTCCGGCTGGCTGATCTGGATGATCCGAACGAGGCGCTGCGGCTGGAAGGCTTTGTCGCCCGCCACCGCCACGGCACCCCGTTTCACCGCCCCGCCTGGCTTCGCGCCGTGGCCGCTGGCACCGGCAACCGCGCGCTGGCGCTGGTGGCTGAACAAGGTGCTGCGCTGGCGGCCTATCTGCCGCTGATCGAGGCGCATTCGCCGCTGTTTGGCCGGGTGATGGTCTCCAGCGGCTTTGGGGTTGATGGTGGGCTGCTGGTTGAAGCGCCCGGTGTTGAAACAGGCCTGTTCGATGCGCTGGAAGAACTGGCCCTGCGCCGATCTTGCCCCGCGATGGAATTGCGCGGCGGGATCCTGCCCGAAGGCCGCAAGGGCTGGAAGGTTAGCCATGATAGCCACTGCGGCTTTGTTGCCGATCTCGCACCGGATGATGAAGCGCAGCTGCTGGCGATCCCGCGCAAACAGCGCGCCGAACTGCGCAAAGGGCTGGTGGGTTCGCTAACGACCGAGATCGGCAGCAACCGGCGGGATCGGGATGCGCATTACAGCGTTTATGCCCAAAGCGTCCGCAATCTGGGTACGCCGGTATTTCCGCGCAGCTTGTTCGATGCGGTGCTGGATGGGTTTGGCGATGCTGCCGATATTCTGACGATCCGCGCAGGCGATGAACCTGTTGCCAGCGTTTTGTCGCTCTATCACGGTAGCGCGGTGATGCCCTATTGGGGCGGGGGCACGTATGCCGCCCGGCAGCTTCGCGCCAATGACCGGATGTATTTCGAACTGATGCTTCATGCCCGCAAGCGCGGCTGTATCAGCTTTGACTTTGGCCGCTCCAAAACCGGCAGCGGGGCCTATGATTTCAAGCGCAATTGGGGGTTTGAACCCCAACCGCTGGGCTATGCGGCCTGGACTGCTTCGGGCACTCGGCCGCGCGATGCCAATCCGGCCAGCGCCAAACATGCGCTGAGTATTGCGCTGTGGCGCAAGCTGCCGCTGGCCTTTGCCAATCGCTTCGGACCGATGATCGCGCGGGGACTGGCATGAGTAGCGAGATCCTGTTCCTGTCCCACCGCATGCCGTTCCCGCCTGACCGGGGCGACAAGATCCGGTCGCACCATATCCTCAAGCGGTTGGCCGGGCTGGCCCCGGTTCATGTTGCGACCTTTGCCGATGACGACCGCGATATGGGCGAGGAGGTAGAGCTGGCCTCACTCGCGCGCAGCTATCGGCTGGTGCGCCGGGTCAAGCCGCTGATCCTGGCCGGGATCCAATCCTTGCTGCGGCGCTCGCCGGTCAGCCTGCCGGCCTTTCACAATCCGGATATCGCCAATTACGTGACCGAAGTGCTGAGCAAGCATCCGGTCGGCACGATCTATGTATTTTCCGGGCAGATGGGCCAGTACATCCCGGAGGATTTTGCCGGACGGGTCATTTTTGATTTCGTCGATGTCGATTCGGCCAAATTCGAAGCCTATGCCCAGCGCCATGTTGGCGTGCGTCGCTGGCTTGATGCCCGCGAAGCGCGGCTGCTGAGTGTTGAGGAAGCCCGGCTGGCGCGGCGCAGCGATGTCAGCCTGCTGGTCTCTGCGGAAGAGGCTGCTCTGTTTGTAGCGCGGCTCTCCCCGGATGACCGGGCCAACTGCGATGTTCGCGCACTCAGCAACGGCATCGACAGCAAGTTGTTCGACCCTGTGACGGTCAAACCTGAACCCAGAATGCTGACCTGTACCGGCCCGCGCCTGATCTTTACCGGGCAGATGGATTATGCGCCGAATATCGAAGCGGCCCTGCGCGTGGCGCTGCGGATTTTGCCGCTGATCCGGGCCAGCCTGCCGGGGGCGACCTTCCATGTGGTCGGTCGCAATCCAGCTGACGAGCTGTGCGATCTGGATGGGGTGGGCGGATGCCACGTTTGGGGCAGCGTTGCCGATACCCGGCCCTGGCTTGGTGCCGCAGACCTTGCGCTGGTTCCGCTGGAGATCGCCCGCGGCATCCAGAACAAGGTGCTTGAAGCAATGGCGATGAGCCTTCCGGTGGTGCTGACTAGTGCGGCGGCGATGGGGATCGGCGCAGAAGCTGGCAAGCAACTGGCCGTGGCTGAAAGCGATGAAGATCTGGCCGAACAGTGCATCGCGCTGCTTTCAGTAGCCCATCGTGGCTGGTCGATGGGGCAGGAAGC
>JAYVKX010000390.1:0-16558 GCA_043768005.1 Novosphingobium sp.
AAGCAGAATATGTGCCGCCACAGGTGTGGGTGTGGGATGCAGAAAATGGCGGCCCGTTTGCCAGCATCAACCGCCCGATTGCAGGCGCGACGCATGACCAGGAGCTGCCGATCGGCAAGCATCCTTTCCAGCTTTATTCGCTGGGCACGCCCAATGGCCAGAAGGTGACGATCCTGCTGGAAGAGCTGCTGGCAGCGGGCCATGCGGGAGCGGAATATGATGCCTGGCTGATCAATATCAGCGCGGGCGACCAGTTTGGATCGGGCTTTGTCGCGATCAACCCCAATTCCAAGATCCCCGCGCTGATGGATCGCAGCGGGCCGCAGCCGATCCGTTTGTTTGAGAGCGGCGCAATGCTGCTGCATCTGGCGGAAAAGTTTGGTGCCTTCATCCCGACTGATCCCGCAGGCCGGGCCGAATGCCTAAGCTGGCTGATGTGGCAGATGGGCAGCGCCCCGTTCATCGGCGGCGGCTTTGGGCATTTTTATGCCTATGCGCCGGTGAAGATCGAATATGCGATCAACCGCTATTCGATGGAGGTCAAGCGGCTGTTCGATGTGCTTGATCGCAGGCTGGCCGAGGTGCCGTATCTGGCGGGCGCGGAATATTCGATTGCCGATATGGCGGCCTATGCCTGGTTCGGCGCGCTGATGAGCGGTGCGGCTTATAATGACGCTAGGACTTTTCTCGAGCTTGATAGCTACACCCATGTCGCGCGCTGGTGCGATGCGCTGTATGCGCGGCCAGCGGTGCGGCGCGGGCGGATGGTCAACCGCGCTTCGGGGGCGCTGGAAGGCCAACTGCGCGAACGCCACGATGCCGCGGACTTCGAATTGCGCACCCAGGACAAGCTGGAACCGGCGGTGGAGCAAAGTTAGGCGAAAGTTAGGCTCCGGCCCCCCTTTTCATGTCGAAATGCGCCGCTATAAGCGCGCTTCGGGCCAATGGTCCAAAGCTGCTGTTGGGGCGTCGCCAAGTGGTAAGGCAGCGGCTTTTGATGCCGCCATTCGCAGGTTCGAATCCTGCCGCCCCAACCAGCCGCTGACGTTCCGGTTCCCGATCAGCCCGGGCCGGTTCCCGATCAGCCCGGGCAGGACAGCGGCTCTGCGATCGGTTCCAACCGGGCACTTTTCAGGATGATCCCCAGCGGGCCCTGGCTGGTGATCCGCAGCGGATTGCGGACATGGGCAAAGCTCGCCCCAAAATCAGCAAAGCAGCGCAGCGGCAGCTTGATCGTGGCCGGGCCGGTCCGGCCCAGCAGCGCGGCAACCGGGACCGAAACCCCATCCGAGGTCAGCGATACCGCCGCCGCCGCAGGCTGCGTCACCTCCAGTTCCAGCAGCAGCATGAAGCTGCCGGTCAATTGCTGGCGCAGATCACTGTCCGGGCCGGTGATATCGATGAAGCCCGGCCCCTGCCATTCGATCAGCCGGGCATCTTCCTGCGCTGCGGCATCGACCGGGCGGCTGATGACCAGCCCCAGCGGGCTGCGGCTTTCGCGCGTGCCCATTTCGAACACGCCCGACCTGTCACCCAGCGACATCGCCCATGGGGCCAGCACCGCACCCTTGGCAAAATAGCGCGCCACATTGCGCTGCGCGGTGGCTTCGACCTGCGGATCCTCGCCTAGCGTCCCGACATGCCCCGGCGCGGCATAGCTTAGGCCGTAGCCCGCCGGGAACGCCGGGGCGGTTACGGGCGAACGGGCATTGGCGGGCCAGGGAAACGGCAGTCGCCCGGTAAAATCACGTTTGGCCGGGCCTGCAACCAGCACATCGGCCACGCCTTCGCCCTCACTGCCCGGCAACCAAGCGGCAACAAACGCATCCGACGCGTTGATTTCCGGCCCGGCGAACAGCGGACGGCCCGAAAGGAACACGGTGACAACCGGGATGCCCTGCGCTTTCAGCTTGCGGATCAGCGCCAGATCGCTCGCCCCGTGGGGCTGATAATCCAGCGTTTCGATATCGCCTTGAAACTCTGCATAGGGACTTTCGCCGATCACCACGATCGCCGCATCGGGCCGCTGGGTGAAGCTGCCATCGGCGCTAAGCTGCGCCTGACCACCGGTTGCGGCAAGCGCACCGGCAATCCCCTGCCAGATCGTTTTGCTATTGGGGAAATCATGCTGGACCGTATCGGTGCCCTGCCAGGTAACCGTCCAGCCGCCCGTCTGCTTGGCCATATTGTCTGCCCCGTCGCCCGCCACCAGCACCCGCGCGCCCGCTCTGATCGGCAGCAGGCTGCCCTCATTCTTGAGCAGGACGAGCGATTTGGCGACTGCTTCACGCGCGATTGCACGATGCGCCGAACTGCCAATCTCGCCCGGCGCATCACGCACCGCGCGGGCATTGCCGATCAGGCCAAGCTTGGCCTTGACCCGCAGGATCCGCCGCACCGCATCATCCAGCCGCGCTATCGCGATGCGGCCCGCCCGAACATCGTCCAGCGTGCTGTCAAACAGCGCCTTCCAGCTATCCGGTGCCATGAACAGATCAAGCCCGGCGTTGATCGCCTGCGGACAATGGGTGTTGGTGCAGCCTTCAACCTGGCCGTGCCCGTTCCAGTCCCCCACCAACAGCCCGGCAAAGCCCATCCGCTGCTTGGCGATAGCGGTCATCAGCGATTTGTTGCCGTGGTTCTTGGTCCCGTTCCAGCTGGAGAACGAGACCATCATGGTCAGCGCACCGGCATTTATCGCTGCGGGATAGCCCTGCGCATGGGCGGCTATCAAGGCCGACTCATCAATCTGGGCATCGCCCTGATCCTTGCCCTGGGCAGTGCCGCCATCGGCCAGGAAATGCTTGGCCGTAGCAGCGACCCGGTTGGCCGGAATGCGCTTTCCCGGCTCCAGTTCTCCCTGCAGCCCTAACACCATCTGGCGGCCATATTCCGCGACCAGCGCCGGATCGGCGGAATAGCCTTCGTAGCTTCGCCCCCAGCGCAGATCCTGCGGAACCGCCAGCGTGGGCGCAAAAGTCCACTCGATCCCGCTGGCAGCGATCTCTTCAGCGGTGGCCGTGCCAATCCGGCGGATCAACGCCGGATCGCGCGCTGCGCCCAGCCCGATATTGTGCGGAAATACCGTCGAGCCGGGCAGATTATTGTGGCCATGAACCGCATCAACCCCGAATAATGTCGGGATGGCGACCCCATCAACCACGATCGCCTTGGCCGACGCGGCCCGGAATTCACCAACCAGCTGCGCCCACCGCGAGGACGAGCTGCGCTCATCCCCATAAGGCCCGCTGTTGCCGCCCGCGAGGATCGAGCCGAGCGGATAACGCGCCATATCCGCCGGGGTGACCGATGAGATGTCGCCCTGGATGATCTGTCCGACCTTTTGTTCAACACTCATCCGCGCGATCAGCCGATCGATCAGCCACTCGCTTGGCCCGTCGCTGAGCGCAGCAGGGCTATGCGCGGCAGGCCACAGCGCGGGATGCGCGGTTGCCCGGTCCGCAAGCGGTGCCAGCAGCGCGGGCGGAGCAGGCGCGGTTTGCGCGGATGGGACAGCGGCGCAAGCGCCCGTCAGGGTGGATGCTGCGACTGCAAGCAAGAGGCCGGAAACCCGCAATTTCATCTCCTGTGAACGTTCACTATCTTTAGCCAAAACTATGCCCTGCAAGCAAGCCCTGTCAGGATTCAATTGGGTGAAAGGCGGGAAATAAGCACCGCAGGCAGGGCCATCGATACCGCCAGCAGCAACAGCAGCCCTGAATAGCCCCAGGCCGGCACCACCAGCAGCGCCAGCGGTGCCCCGAAAATGCTGGGCAGCGTGTTGGACAGGTTCACAAAGCCAAGATCGCGGCCCAGCCGGTCCGCCCGCGGCAGATATCGCATCACGAAGGCCGAATGCAGCGAAAGGAACACGGTGGAGCCGATCACGCACAGCACATATGCCGCAATAACCAGCCGGGGATCGGCGCTGGAGCCCATTATTCCAAAGCCAAGCGCCAGCACGATAATCATGGCAAGCAGCGGCCCCCGGCGCGCACCGCGCCGATCAGAGGCGATCCCGATCCCCAGCGCCACCGGGATCGCCGCCAGATAGACCCCGGCATTGATCAACGCATAATCAGCCGCACCCAGATGCCCGCCCAGCAAATCGCGCAGGAAATAGAATACAAAGGCAAACAGCAGTGCCTCGCTGATCTGCACGAAAAACCGCGCGAGCCACAGCAGCAGCAACGTTTTGCGCGGCGCGGGCGGGCGGGAAGCTTGCGGCGCGGGTGCAGCCGGTGCCCGCCCATCCCGCCCCGCCAGCATCACCAGCGGCAGAAACATCATCAGCACGATCGCCGGGATGGCCAGAACGCGTAAGGCAAAACCTTCGGGCAATTGCGCGATGGCAAGCAGCGCCAGCGCCGAAATGCCCGGCGCCCATGACAGCATTCCGCCCAACTTGCCCCGGTGGCCATCCGCGACATTTTCCGCAGCATAGGCCCCCAGTGGCGCAAGATAGAGGTTCACCGCGAACTGCCAGATCACCACGCAGCCCACCAGCGCGGCGGGCGTGGCCGCCCGGGTGATCGCAAAATAGCTCAGCCCCAGTGCCGCAATCCCGCCCGCACTCCACCGCAACCGTCCAGGATAGAGATCGCTCAGCCAGCCGAACAGGATGCTGGCCAGACTGGCGGAGATCGCGCCCAGCAACGCGGTCAGCCCCAGCCAGTTCAGGTCTTGCGCGCCCGCCAGCTCGCTGAACCGCAGCGGCAGCAGCAGATTGAGGAACGGCATATAGGCGATGGCCCCGCCCGCCCAGGCCAGCGCATAGGCGATCAGGCCCCAATCCTCGCGCGCCAAGTCTTCGCGCACTTGAGCAGGGCCGGCGGTCATCGCCGGGGCGGAGCGCTCGATCCGCGAATTTCCAGCGTATAGGGCACCACAATCGGTCCGCGCCGCGCAGCCTGCGCCGTCACGCCTTTGGGATCGACCAGCACTTCGGCGGCGCGCGCGGAAAGTTCGGCAACCGGCTGGTTGATCGCGGTCAGCGGCGGGCTGCTCATCCGCACGATCGGTGTGCCATCGAAGCTGACCAGCGAGAGATCCTGCGGCACTTCAAGCCCGTGTTCCAGCGCAACCGACAATGCTGCCAGCGCCATCTGATCGCTGCTGGCGATGATCGCGGTGGGCCGATGCGCCATATCCAGCAACCGCTGGCTGGCGGCGCGGCCAGATTCCGGGCTGAAATCGCCGATCTCGACCAGCGCCGGATCGGCATCAAGGCCGTGCCGGGCCACCCCATCGTGATAGCCGCGCTGCCGTTCCGCGCTCAGCGCATATTCGGGCGAGCCAGAGATGAACGCGATCCGCCGGTGGCCAAGCCCGGCCAGATGCTCCACCGCCTCAATTGCCGCAGCATGATCGTCCATCCGGATGACCATGCCGCCCGCTTCGGCAAAGCCGCCGATCCGGGCCGCCGGGATCTGTTCACGCTCAAGGATTTGCAGGATCTGTGGATTATCGGAATGCGGCGGGGTCAGGATGACGCCATCGGGCCGCAGCGCATCCAGCGCGCTGGTCAGCTCACGCTCAATCTGGTCGCTATGGGTATCAACCAGCTCGAATATCAGGCGATAGCCGTGTTCGGCGCAGGTCAGCATCCCGCCGAACAGCATCTGATCGATCCAGTCCATGCCTTCGCGCAGGCGCCAGCTCTCGATGGTCCGATCGCGGTCGTTAAGCGCCAGCAGCAGGAATGACTTCGATCCGCCCATCCGCCGTGCGGCCAGACTGGGCGAATAACCCAGCGAAGCCACCGCCGCCTCAACCTTGTCGCGCGCCTTGGCGCTGACGTTGGGGCCATTGTTGATGACACGGCTGACCGTCTGGTGGGAGACCCCCGCCGCCGCCGCGACATCCATGATGGTAACTTTGCCCCGCATCCGCATTACCCTGCCCCAGCCACCCTGATTGCGGCAGGACCGGGTGCCTGGCAATGTTCTTCGATGAATTGCTGATGCGTGGGCAGGGTTGCGACAAATTTTCCCAGCATTTCTGCCGCTTCGGTTAATTCCTTGCCCAGCCGCACTCCATCGCTTCCAGCCACAAATGGATGGGCGCGGCGGGGATGGACCGCCATCCCTTCCAGCACCGATTGCCAGCTGACCGGGCCGAACATCCCATCGACCAGTTCCGGCACCGCCCCCATATCGCTGAACAGTGCCAGCCGATGGGTCAGCTCTGGCGGCACCGGGGCGGCGGCCACATCGCGCCAGAACGGCGTATCCCGCCGCCGTGAGAGGCAATAATGCGCGACCAGAAAATCGCGGATTTCGGCATAGTCTGCCACCATCCGACGGTTGAATTCTGCCGCATTGGCCTCTGCCCGGCGGGTTTGCGGGAAATAGCGGAACAGGAAATCCATCGCGCGGTAAACCAGATGGATCGCGGTTGATTCCAGCGGCTCGACAAACCCTGCCGCCAAACCGACAGCGGCAACATTGCCGGTCCACATCCGGGGCCGGACCCCGGTGCGAAATTTGAGCAGCGCAGGCTCGGTCAACAGCGGGCCTTCGACCTGGCTGACCAGGATCGCGCGGGCCTCGTCATCGCTCATATGACGCGATGAAAAGACATGGCCGTTGCCGGTGCGGTGCTGCAGCGGAATACGCCAGCGCCAGCCCGCTTGCTGCGCTGCCGACAAGGTGAACGGCGGCGGCGGCTGGACGTTTTCGGTTTGCACCACCACCGCCCGGTCACACAGCAGATAGTCGCTCCAATCCTCAAACGGACTGTCCAGCGCCTCGCCCAGCAGCAGCGAGCGGAACCCGGTGCAATCAATGAAGAAATCCGCCTCGATCCGGTCCCCGCCGCGCAGACGCAGCGCCTGCACTTCGCCGCCGCTTGCCTCCACCGCTTCGATCATGCCTTCGCGGCGCTGAACTCCGCGCTGCTCGGCGAAATTGCGCAGGAACTTTGTGACCCGCCGGGCATCGACGTGGAGCGAATAGGCCGCGCCGCCGATCGGTGTCTGACGGGCCATGAACGGCAGCATCATCCGCCCCTGCGCCGCCATGGCACTGGCGGGGGCCAGCGATTGCAGCGCAAGTTCACTCCCCGCCGCATTGGCCTGCAACCACAGCTGATAGGGATCATGCTTCGCGCCGGGCAGGCCGATCGTGCCGAACGGATGGAAATAACTTTCCCCCAGATCGAGCCAATCCATGAACTTGATGCCCAGCTTGAAGCTGGCCTGGGTTTCGCGAATGAACTCACTCTCGCTGATCTCCAGCCGGGCGAGCAGCTGCAGAAACGGCGGGATGGTGCTTTCGCCCACGCCGATCGTGCCGATTTCCTCGGATTCGATCAGGATGATCTTGAGCTCACGCGACAGATAATGGCTGCATAGCGCCGCCGCGATCCACCCGGCGGTGCCGCCGCCTGCGATGCAGACCGTGCGGATTAGTTGCTGTGTATTATCCATCAGCGGTGAATCCGATCGAGGAAAGCCTGATGACTGGGGGCCTGCGCCACCTGAGCGCGGATCAGCTCGCGGATGTGATCCAGTCCTTGGCTCAGCAGTTCACCGGGCGCTTTGGCCACCGCTGGATTGAGCGCGCGCGGCTGGCGATCAAACCCGGTGTACATTGCCAGCCAGCTGGCGGGATGGAACATCTCCCAGCGATAGCGGATGAATTCCCCGCGCGCATCCCACAGGGCCAGCTTGCGGCGCAGCGTATCGGGCACTTCCATCGTGCGGCAGTGATCCCAGAACGGCGTATCATCGCGCCGGGTCAGCTTGTAATGCAGGATGATGAAATCGCGCACCCGCTCCATCTCGCGCGCGGTGGCATCGTTGAATTCTTCGGCCAGAGCGGGATCGAAATCGCGGGTCGGGAACAGTTCCTTAAGCCGCTCGATCGCGGTTTCAATCAGCGCGATCGAGGTTGATTCCAGCGGTTCGAGAAACCCCGCTGCCAGTCCCATCGCCACGCAATTGCCGCGCCATGCCTGGCTGCGGCGGCCAGAACGAAACGGAATGGCGCGCGGTTCGATCAGCTGTTCGCCGGGCAGGTCGGCCAGCAGCGCGGCGGTCGCCTCGTCCTGCGAGAGGTGCCTCGAGGAATAGACCATGCCATTGCCGGCCCGGTGCTTCAGCGGGATGCGCCACTGCCAGCCTGCCGCCTTGGCATGGGCACGCGTATAGGGCGGCGGTTCGCCCAGCGCCCAGCTGCTCTGCACCGCTACCGCCGCATCGCAGGGCAGCCACTGCGACCAGTCCTCAAATCCGGTCCCCAGCGCATCGCCCAGCAGCAGCGCACGAAATCCGGTGCAGTCGATAAACAGTTCCGCTTTGACTTCGGTGCCATTGGCAAGGTGCAGGCTGCGGATCATCTCGCCCTCGGCGCGGACCTCATCGATCCGGCCTTCGATCCGGCGGACCCCCGAAGCCTCGGCAAAGCTGCGCAAATGCCTGGCAAAGGCAGTCGCATCCAGATGCAGCGCCCAATCGAATACCGCAAAGGAGACCGGCGGCTGATTGGCCGGGGGCAGCATCTTCCCCTGCAGCGCCAGTTGTGCGCCCAGCGAATAGGTGCTGATCGGGGTATCATCGCCGCTTTGCCGCCGGGCCAGCCACAGATGATGGAACGCCACCTCATCAAAATCTTCGCCGTAAAGCCCGAAGGGATGGATAAAGCCCTCGCCCTGACGGTGCCATTCATCGAACAGAATGCCAAGCTTGGCCGTAGCGCCGGTGGCCTGCATCACCCCGTCATCGGTCATCCCCAGCCGGGCGTAAAAACGGCGCAGCGTGGGAATGGTCGCCTCGCCCACCCCGATCGTGCCGATCTCGTTCGATTCGATCAGGGTGATCTGCACGCCCGAGCCATGAAGATGCCGGGCAAAGGCCGCCGCCGCCATCCACCCCGCCGTGCCGCCGCCGACGATCGCAACCGAGGCGATACGGCGATCGGCAGAATCTGCCGGCGGTGGGGAAATCGGTCCATTCATGGCGATGGTTCATTGCAGCTTACGGGGCGCCTGTCACGGCGCCCCGCTGCTATGCTGCGCTCAGAACTTGGCGCGGACCCCAACCGAATAGCGCGGTTCAAACTCGTTGGACGAGCTGAACTGGCGGTGGGTGCTGTCGAACTTGTAGTAATAGCGCTCAATCTCGCCAAAAACGTTGGAACCATTGGCGTAGATCGAGATTTGCGGAGTCACATTATAGGTCACGTTGACGTCCACATACTGGGTGGTTTCCTGGAAAATCGCGATGCCATTGGTCTGCCCGGACACGCGCGGTGCACGCCGGTTATAAGCGACCCGGGCCTGGAATTTCTCGTCCTGATACCAGCCGACCAGATTATACTGGCTCTTCGAGTTATCCGGGAACGGGAACAGCTCGCCATCCAGCTGCGGCGCGCTTTGCGTCTGCTTGCTGTTTGAATAGGTGTAGTTGGCATCAACCCCGAAGTTGCGCAGCAGGCTGCTTTCGAACAGATCGCTGAAGGCCAGCTTGGCACTCAATTCATAGCCCTGCAGCTTTCCGCCGCGGCCCTGTACCGGACGCGTGAAGGGAACCGTGCGGCGGATCACCCCGTCACTATCCGCGAACCGCCCGTCGGTCAGCGTCTTGCTTTCGACGAAACTATCGATGTCGAGCCGGAAGAAGGCTGCGCTGAGCAATGAGGCCCGGCCCAGATAATATTCCAGCGAGAGATCGTAATTATTCGAACGCCACGGCGCCAGCTGCGGGTTTCCGCCCGCGTTCGCACTGGTAACCTGGCGGCCGCCGCAGGGGCCATTGGTGTTGGCCGGTACGGTTACGGTGGGGCAAGGCGAGTCACTCGTCGCAATGGTCAAGCCGCCGCCATAGCTGCCCAGATCCAGCGGGATCATGGTCTTGGCAAAGGAGGCGCGCAGCTTCATCCTGTCGCCAATGCGCAGCTGCATGTTCACCGTTGGCAGGAAATCCCAATAGCTGTTGCCGCTATAGAAATCGCCGACATCACTATTGGTATCGCCATAAGGGATGGTCGCCCCGGTCAGGTTCTGGCGGACCTTCAGCTTGGTATGCACCGCACGCAGCCCGACCACGCCTGAGATTGGCCCTGCTTCCAGCGCCAGATTGGCGTAGGAATCAAACTCACGGAAGTTCACGTCATAGCTGGAACCCGGGATGATAACCGGGAAGGCATTGCCGAACACTTTGGTCTGGAACGCCAGCGGATCGTTGAAATCACGCGGGTCTGCCACCCACACCCCGGGGAAACCCTGGGTCTGGCTGCCAAAATCGGATAGGAAGTAAGTGTTATTGTTAGTCGCCAGCAATGTCGGCCGCCAGGCGGTATAGCCCTGGAAGACGGTCTGCGGATTGGATGCGCTGACCGGCTGGCCCGGATCATAGGCCGGGTTGGGAACATTTTCCCCGGCGCGGCAGGCCCCCGGCGTGCTGTTGTTCAGAACAACGTCGATTGCTTTCCACTGGACCGCGCAGCCCTGGGCATTGGTCGCGTTCTGCCCGGCGTAGAGGTTCGAGAACAGATGATAGACTTCGATATTGGTCTTGCGCTCGCTCAGCCGCGCGCCAACATCAAGCCGGTTGATGAAACCCGCGAATGCGCCAGAGGCTTTCTCGAAATCATACGAGGCATCGGCGCGAACCGCCTTGAGGTTCGACGCGTTACTGTTGTTACCCTCGGACGAATAGGCCCCGACGGTATAGCTGTTGAGGTTGGCCATGTAATCGGCCAGCGTCTTGCCCGCACCCAGCCCGCCAGCGGTGGGCAGAACGGTGTTGAACCCGCTCCACCGCATATCGTTGTTGGAAATATCCAGATGCAGCTGCGGATCGCCAGCATAGCCCAGCGGGTTGGGATTGATGTAGCGGCCCCCGGCTGAACCGACGATCCCGTTGCTGAACTGGCCGGAATATTGCGCAGCGATGCTGGCCGGATAGAACGGACCGCGGGTCGGGTCCGCCGGATCGCGGAACAGGGTGAAGGTGCGGTCAGGATAGGTCTTCCAGTTGGATAGATCGCCCTGCACCTGACCATTGGTGTTCTTGAAATCAGCATCGGCATAGATCGCACGGAACGAGGCGCTGAAGGCGCCGCCATCATCATATTCCAGCTGAAGGTTGAAGTTCTTCGAATTGGAATGGATCGTGCGGTTGACGCTGAACGAGTTCACCCACCAGGCATCAAGATCATATTCCTTGACCGCCTGCCACGGGCCGCTCCAGCTGTTGACGCTGGTTGCCTCGAACACGGTCGGCGTGGTCCAGCCAAGCCCGGTCCAGCGGTTGGAGATGTTCATCCCGGCCTTGAGGTCATGCTCGACCAAGCGGGTGTAGAACGCCTCGCCGGTCAGCTTGAAGCCGCCGCCCAGATCAACCTGGATGGCGCCGTTCAGGCCCAGCCGGTTGCGTTCAACTTCGCGGTGAAAAGTTTCATAGCCGTGCGGCGCGATCCAGTTCGGGGTAGGGCCGCCGCCATAGCCGCCCCAATCATTGTTGCCGAAGATCCCGCCGCCCCAGCCGGCATAATTGTTGCCCAGCGTCGATTTGCTCTGCACCCCGCCCAGCATGATGCCGACATTGTCCGAGCGCCAATTGACCAGCCCGCTGACGAGGTAATCGTTTTCCTTGGTCCGTTCACCGCGCTGATATTCAGCCTGGCCCGAAACAGTCAGCCCGTTCTTGAAATCGAACGGACGGCGGGTGCGCAGATCAAGCGTCCCCGAAATGCCGGACTGCGCGTTCCGCACGTCCTGCGATTTATACACGGTCACGCCGCTCACCAACTGGGCGGGGACATCGTTGAGGTTGGGCTGCGCGGTGCCAAGGTTGGCGGGCGAAAGATACTGCTCACCATTGAGCAGCGTCACGACCTGCGGCAGGCCGCGAATGTTGACCGTGGTGCCCTCACCCGCGTTGCGCAGGATCTGCACCCCCGAGATGCGCTGGAGCGAATCGACGATGGTCACATCGGGCAGCTTGCCGATGTCTTCCGCGCTGATCGCATCGACGATGGCCGACGCATCCCGCTTGATTTCAACCGAACGCATCTGCGAGGCGCGAACACCGGTGATGAGGATCATATCCTCGCCCGTGCCATCGGCAACCGCAGCAGAATCAGCGGTTTGGGCAAACGCCGGCGCGGCCAGTGCACTAGAGCAGAGCAGCGCCGTTACCATGGCATTCAAGCGTGCAGGCTTCATGGAAATCCCCCTCATGTTCCGATTCGCGCAGGCTGAACTAGCGCGAAGTGTTGTTAGTTTTCTAACTTTCAGCCCTGATTTACAGGTCTGTCGGAGCATGGTCTAGCGAAGATTGAGAATGTTCTCAATAGAAATTATGAGCGCTCACAATTTAGTTTGTCAGGCCCGGAAACAGCGGCGCGTGCCGCCAGACGAACCTTGGTTCGGCCAGTGGCACGCGCGCAGCTATCCGGCAGAATATGCCCCCACGCAAGCGGTGGGGCGCAGGATGGTTCGTAAGTTTGCTCAGTCTACGGCAGGTCGCCGGGCGTAGATCCCGAACGCCGCGATCACCGCATAGCACAGCCCCGGAAGCACCAGCGCGATGGCCAGACTTCCGGCAAGATCGGCGATCATCCCGGTCAGCAGCGGGATCACTGCGCCGCCAAAGATCGCGACGTTGATGATCCCCGAACCATCCGCCGCGCGGGCCCCCAGCCGTTCGGAGGCCAGTGAAAAGATCGTCGGAAACATGATCGAATTCATCAGGCCGATCGCCAGCAGGCTATAGCCTGAAACCATGCCGGTGGTGTGGGTGGACAGCAGGATCAGCGCAATCGCGCCCACCGCGACCCCGGCAAGCACCTTGCCCGGGCTGACCACGCGCAGCACCGCCGAGCCGATGAACCGCCCGACCATGGCCCCGCCCCAATAGAACCCGATCAGCTTGCCCGCAGCCTGGCCTTCCAGCCCCATCACCTGCGGCTGGATCAGATAGCTGACGATCAGCGATCCGATCGAAACTTCCGCGCCGACATAGAGAAAAATGCACAAGGCCCCAAAACCGAACCGCGGCCGCTGGATCAGGCTGAACCCAGCCAGCGCAGAGCTTTGCTCATGCTTTTCGCCCTGCAGCTTGTTGCGGAACTGCCAGACCACTGCCGCCACGATTGCCAGCGCTGCTGCCAGGCCAAGGTAGCCCTTGACGATCGCCTGGGTTTCCGCCGTGCGATAGGCATCAAGCGCCGCGCCAGACAATTCACTGGCGTTTACCGTGGCCAGACTGCCCAGGATCAGCATCGCGCCGACGATCGGGAAGATGGTTGTCCCCAGCGAGTTGAACGCCTGCGCGAAGGTCAACCGGCTATGTGCGGTTCTGGCCTGGCCAAGCAGCGAAATCAGCGGGTTTGAAACGACCTGGACGATCACAACGCCGCTCGCCAGCACGAATAGCGCGAACAGGAACAAGCCGTAAGCCGCGCTTTGCGAAGCGGGAATGAACAGCAGGCAGCCGACCATCATCGTCAGCAACCCGGCCACCGCGCCGCGCATATAGCCGATCCGCTTGACCAGCAGCGCGCCGGGAATGCCGATCACCAGATAGGCGGTGA
Organism: Novosphingobium sp.; assembly: GCA_043768005.1. Lineage (GTDB taxonomy): Bacteria > Pseudomonadota > Alphaproteobacteria > Sphingomonadales > Sphingomonadaceae > Novosphingobium. The sequence goes on from JAYVKX010000390.1 coordinate 13,542, forward strand.
AGAAGCAGAACTGGACCAGCATTGCCTGGGTATAGTTGAGCGTGAACAGCTCTTTCAGCTTGGGGATGATCACATCGTTCAGGCTGGTGATCCCGCCGAAGATGAAGAACAGCGCCATCACGAACAGCCGCAGTTCGGGTGCATCGATATGCGCGCCATCAGGTTCACTACCCAATGGATCGGTACTGCTCGAAGCAGCCGGTACCAGTGCCATGCGATTATTCTCCCACCCCGCGCGCCATGATCTGACCACGCTTCGCTTAAGCATCCGCGCAGCTTGCGCGCATTGCAACAGCTGCGCATACGAAATCATCGCTGGGATCGGGATATCCCCAAATTCTGCTCAAACAGATAATTTAACAATATAAATCAATGATATATTGCAGTCAGGCTGGTTTCCGCGCGAACCAGATTACATGGCGCGGCCCTTTGCCCTTGCGGCCATCGGGGGCGTTTCCGCGCGCGCTGACTGCCACTTCCTCCACCGCAAAGCCTGCCCCGCTGAGCCGCCGGGCAAAGGCGGGATCGGGCGCGGCGGACCAGATCGCCAGCACGCCGCTGGCCCGCAATGCGTGTTTGGCCGCGCCCAGCCCGCTGCGCGAATAGATCCGGTCATTCGCATCGCGCACCAGCCCGTCGGGGCCATTATCGACATCGAGCAGGATCGCATCATAGCGGCTCCCGCCTTCGCGGATCACATCGGCCACATCGCCGCTGCGCAGGGTCACGCGCGGATCATCGAGGGCGCCCGCAGTCAATTGCGCCATCGGTCCGCGCGCCCAGGCGATAATCTCTGGCACCAGCTCCGCCACGCTGACTTGCGCTTTGGGCCCAAGCTGCGCCAACGCCGCGCGCAGGGTGAAGCCCATGCCATAGCCGCCGATCAGCAGATGCGGCGCGGGATTGCCCGCTAACCGCTCAATGCTCATCACCGCCAGCGCCTCTTCCGAGCCGCGCATCCGGGTGCTCATCAGCTCGTTGCGATCCAGCACGATCATGAAATCGCGGCCATGGGCATAGAGCCGCAGCTCCTCGCCGCCGGGAACCTGCGCCGTGCCCAGCAGTTCGCGGGCGATCATTCGCCCGGCATCATGCGGCGCCCCGGCTTCACGCTGCGCCCCGGTGTCACGCTGCGCCCCGGCTTCACGCTGCGCGCAGCCCCCGGTCGACCGCTTCCAGATTGAGCATTTCGGCCAGCATGAACGCGATCTCGATCGATTGCGCCGCATTGAGCCGGGGATCGCAATGGGTGTGATAACGGTCAGCCAAAGCCTCGGTGCTGATCGCCACCGCGCCGCCGGTACATTCGGTCACATCCTGCCCGGTCATCTCGATATGGATCCCGCCCGCATGGGTACCTTCCGCGCGGTGAACCGCAAAGAAACCGCGCACTTCATTCAGGATCCGCTCAAACGGGCGGGTCTTGTAGCCATTATTGGCCTTGATCACATTGCCGTGCATCGGATCGCATGACCACACCACCGGATGGCCTTCACGCTTCACCGCGCGGACCAGCGCCGGCAGGCCAGCCTCAACCTTGTCATCGCCAAACCGGCTGATCAACGTCATCCGGCCCGGCTCGCGCCCCGGATTAAGCGTATCAAGCAGCTTCAGCAGCGCATCGGGGCTAAGGCTTGGGCCACATTTCATCCCGATCGGATTGCCGACCCCGCGCAAAAACTCGACATGGGCCGAGCCTTCGAACCGAGTCCGATCACCGATCCACAGCATATGCGCGGAACAATCATACCAATCGCCGGTCAGCGAATCGCGGCGGGTCAGGGCTTGCTCATATTGCAGCAGCAGCGCCTCGTGGCTGGTGAAAAAGCTGGTACCCTGCAGCTGCGGCACGGTCTGCGGATCGATCCCGCAAGCCTGCATGAAATCCAGCGCCTCACCAATCCGGTCAGCAGTCTCGGCAAATTTGGCCGCCCACGGGCTGCGGCCCATGAAATCGAGCGTCCATTGATGGACCTGGCGCAGATTGGCATAGCCCCCGTTGGAGAAGGCGCGCAGCAGATTAAGCGTCGAGGCTGACTGGTTGTAGGCCTTGATCATCCGCTCCGGATCGGGCTGGCGGACGGCAGGATCAAACTCGATCCCGTTGATATTGTCACCCAGATAGCTCGGCAGCTCAACCTCACCCTGCGTTTCCATCGGCGAGGAGCGCGGCTTGGCAAACTGTCCGGCCATCCGCCCGACCTTGACCACCGGCTGCTTGCTGGCAAAGGTCATCACCACCGCCATCTGCAGCAGCACGCGGAAGGTATCGCGGATGTTGTTGGGGTGAAATTCTGCAAAGCTTTCAGCGCAATCGCCGCCCTGCAGCAGGAAGCCCCGCCCGGCGGCAACTTCTGCCAGATCGCGCTTCAGCGCGCGGGCTTCACCGGCAAACACCAGCGGCGGATAATTGGCCAGCGTTGCCTCTGCACTGCTTAGCGCCGCGGCATCAGGATAGGCCGGAAGGTGACGCGCTTCCTGCGATTTCCAGCTATCGGGGGTCCAATTACTAGCCAATTGTCTGCTCCTTTGCGCCCGTAGCAATCGGGCCTGCGCGCCATAGCGGCGCAGGTTCGCAATTGCAAAACGAGTTAGCGCGCCGCCACTGCATCCGGGCCAGTGGTTGCGGAGATCACAGCTTGCGGCACCACTTCGGCCCGCCAGCTCTGGTCGCGGCGCAGATATTTTCCGGCCAGGGCCTGCATCCGTTCGGGCGTGGTCTGGGTATAATCGGCCAGCAGGCTGCGCAGCGCCGCAATCCGCGATGGATCGGCGGTCGCCCCTTCCAGCTGGAACATCAAGAAGGCGCTGCTCGACGAGGCGCGGGTCAGCTGCTGGCGCAGCGGCTCGGTCACCCGGGCCAACTCGTCCAGCGTCACCGGCTTGGCGATCAGTTCGGCGGCAATTTCATCTGCCGTCACGAAGAACACCGGCACTGATTTGGGATCAATCTGCGCCAGCGCGGTGATCGCGCCGCCATTTGCCAGATCGACTGGCCAATAGGAATAAACCTGCGG
>JAYVKX010000391.1:0-2086 GCA_043768005.1 Novosphingobium sp.
TTGGGCCAGTTGGTGATTATCGCCGCGTGCCTCGGGATAGTCGCGCTCGTCCGCCGCCTGCGCACAGAGTGGCTGCGCCCTGCCACGGTGACAGTCACTTATGTGATCGGTAGCGTGGCGAGCTTCTGGTTCATCCAGCGGTTGGTCGGCTGATGGCGGCACCAGACCGGCTGCACGGGCTCGATGCCATGCGCGGGATCGCCGCGCTATGCGTCGTGGGACTGCACACCGGTGCGGTGTTCGGCGGGTTCCCCTACTTCGGCAAAGGCTACCTCGCTGTCGATTTCTTCCTGATGCTCAGCGGCTTCATGATGGCGCGAGTCACCGAACCGCGGATCGCCGCAGGCTTGAACCCGCTGCGCTTCATGGTCGCCCGCTATCGCCGATTCTGGCCGACGGTTGCGCTGGGGTCGGTGATCGGCATTCCCTATCTGTGGGTCCGCGCGGGCGGGCAGTGGGATCCGTTCCTGCCCGCGCTGCTCGCCAATTTCCTGCTCCTGCCCTGGCCGGTGGCGAATTTGCTGTTCGCACTCAACATTCCGGTCTGGACGATTTTCTTCGAGCTGCTGGCCAACGCGGCACATGTTCTGGCGCTTCATCGCGTAGAGACACGCAGGATCGCAATGCTCGCAGCCCTTGCGCTGGCACTCACCATCTACGTCGCAATCCAGTTCGGTTCGCTCGACGTCGGCGCGCGGCCACCCACATTCCTTGCTGGTTTCCCGCGCATCGTCCTGGCCTATCTGATCGGTATCCTGTTGTGGCGAGTCCGCGCTGACCGTCCCGCCGCGTTCATCCCGACGTGGCTGGCGATACTCGCCCTGCCGATCGTGATCCTCGCCAGCTGGGCGCTGAACTGGCGGCACTGGAGCTTCGATCTGGCCTTCGTGCTGATAATCTGCCCCCTGGCGATTGCTGGTGCGCTCAATGGGCGGCGCGCGACACGGCTTGGCTGGCTGTCCGGCGCGATCTCGTTCCCGCTGTTCTCGGTGCATCTGCCGATCCTCGAGGCGACGCGCGAACTGGGGCATGGGCCAGTTATCGCCCTGCCCCTGGCCTTCGCGGTCACCGCGCTCAACGTATGGTGGACAAATCGTCCCGCCCGACGCATTGCCGCCGCGTAAGTCTGAGGAGCACGATCTTGGATAGTCCGGTACTATACGAAGCCGATGATAGCGGCATCGTCACGCTCACGCTCAACCGTCCGGACATGCGCAATCCGATCTCAGACATCGAAGTGGTCGAAGGGCTGCTGGCCGCGCTCGACCGGCTCGATGGTGATAGCAGCGCGCGCGTTGCGATCCTGACCGGCGCAGGCAGCGCGTTTTCAGCCGGCGGCAACCTCAAGATGATGAAGCCGGGCAGCGGCGGGCTTAACGGCAAGAGCCCGACCCAGACCCGCCAGAACTACAAGCGCGGGATCCAGCGGTTGCCGCTGGCTTTCGCCGCGCTGGAAGTGCCGGTGATCGCCGCAGTAAACGGCCCCGCAATCGGTGCCGGGCTTGATCTCGCCTGCATGTGCGATCTGCGCATTGCTGGGGAAACTGCCAAATTTGCCGAGAGCTTCGTCAAGCTGGGGATCATTCCTGGCGATGGCGGTGCGTGGTTACTCCAGCGGATTATCGGTTGGTCCAAGGCCGCCGAATTGACCCTGACCGGCGACACCATCGGCGCAGCGGAAGCACTCGCTTGCGGGCTGGTGTCGCAAGTCGTGCCCGATGTCGAGCTGCTTGCCGCTGCCCGTTCCCTCGCAGCGCGGATAGCCTGCAACCCTCCGCATGCAGTGCGGATGAGCAAGCGGCTGCTGTGGGACGCGCGGCGCAATGATCTGGCCAGCGTGCTCGAGATGTCGGCGGCGATGCAGTCGATCGCGCATACGACGCGGGACAATGCCGAAGCGATCGACGCCTTCCTCGAAAAGCGCAAACCGGTGTTTAAAGGCGACTGAATCACATCAATGTGATTTTCGCTTGGCCCGTCACATTATAATGTGATAGCGAAGCCGTATGTCCACGAATCTCATCGATCGCGTCCGCCATCTCGTTACCGAAGGCGGTATGTCGCGGGCGGGCCTGGCCCGTGCTGC
>JAYVKX010000392.1:0-3288 GCA_043768005.1 Novosphingobium sp.
CGGGGTTCCGGTCTTGGTCGCAGCGGTTTCTTCGACGTGATAGCCATCGGTTTGTCCGGTAACGATGATTGATGGCGCTGATTCTGCTTCCTCTGCGGCCAGGGCAACGCCCGGGAAGGCCAGTGCGATTGCAGCGGCCCCCATTACAGTGGCCCCCATCAGAGCGGCATGACGTGAGGCGGTGTTGCAGATCAGTGGAAGGCGAATCATCGGTAATCCTTATTGATAATCATTTGCAGTAGCTGAATTGCCGATATTGCGAATCGTTCGCATTTACAAGGATCAAATTGCCCCGGGAAAGATTTTTTCCGATAGAGGGTGGAAACCGCGAGGAGACGCAGTGATGAAGGCAACGATCTGGCACAATCCGGCTTGCGGCACCTCGCGCAAGACGCTGGCAATTCTTGAAGAAACGCCCGGGATCGAGCTGGCTGTGATCGAATATCTGCGGGATCCGCCGTCTGCCGAAAAGCTCGCCCAGCTTTATCGCGACGCCGGGATTACTCCGGCGGCGGGGCTGCGGCTGCGCGGCACGGATGCGCAGGAACGCGGGCTGCCTGAAGCGGATACGGCGACCATCCTGGCCGCGATGGCCGCGGATGCAATCCTGATCGAGCGCCCGCTGGTTGAAACAGCAAAAGGCGTCCGGTTGTGCCGCCCGCAGGAAACCGTGCGGGAAATCCTTTAATCCACCAGACCCGTATCGCGGCTCATGCCCTTGAAGCCGAGCAGGAATACCGCAAGGCACAGCAGTTCGATCACCGCAAAGCCGATCTCCGGTGAATGGCCATACAGCCATACACCCAGCGCCGGCGCGGCGATATAGGCCGCGCCATTGACCGAAGCGATGATCCCGGCCGCCTGGCCCTGTTCGGCCCTGCTGACCGCAAGGCTGGCTCCGGCGGTAAAACCAGGACGAAACAAGCCGAACCCCATCGAGGCCAGGCTGAAACCCAGCGCGATCGAATGGAGATCATGCCCCACCGCCAGCAGCGCAACACCGACTGCGGCCAGCACGATGCCGCCCAGGCTTGAAGCGCGGGGCCCAAGGTGAAGATTGGGAATGATCCCCCATTGCGCCACCAGCGTTGCCAAAGCGCCGGCCATCAGCACCAGCCCGATCGGGCCTGCACCGGCCTGCGGCGTGGCGCGCAGACCCAGCCGGTCCAGCACAAGAAACCCGGCGATCCCCATCACCGCTGCCTGCGCATGGCCGCCCAGCAGCCCGCCGATCAGCCAGGGGCGCAGGCGCTGATCGGTCCAGGCCAGATCAGGCACGTCCTCATGCCCGGTCAGCGAATGATCCGGGGCATCGCCGTGCGGGCGTGAGCTTGCCGGACGTGAGTTGGAATTGGCACTGAACGGGGCTGTCATCACATCGCCGCGCGCAGCAAAGGCGGGATCATCATCGGGCAGCCGCATCCGCAAGGCCACCAGCACCGCCGCCGCGATCAGCGCAAAGGCAAGGAACGGGCTGACCAGCCCCAGCCCAGGAAACATCAGCAGCGGTGCCAGCGCCGGGCCGAGCACCGTGCCAAGGCCAAAACTGGAGGAGACTAGAGACAGCGCCTGGGTCCGCTCTGCGCGGCTGGTCCGGCTGGCGACATAGGCTTGCACTGCAGGCGGCGCCGCTGATCCGAATCCGCCATAAAGCGAACGCGCCAGCGCAAACAGCAACAGCGTACCCAGCGCCGATAGCCAGCCCGACAGCCCCAGCCACAACACCAGACCGCACAGCGAGAAGCTGCCGATAAACCCCATCAGCCCGATCGCCATCATCGCCTTGCGCCCGCGCTTGTCGGATCGGCGCGCCCACATCGGCGCGCAGGTCATCCACAGCAGCGCCGACCAGGTATAGGCAAGGCTGATCCACACATCGTGGACCTTCAGCGCGGTGCCAATCGATGGCATCACCGATTGCATCGCGGTATTGCCCGCCGCCGTCACCAGCATCACCATGAACAACAAAGCCAGCCGCCCGCGCGGCAGGGTGGCTGTCCCGGTTGAGGACGAAGTGGCGGAATCGGTGGGCAGGATAGACATTTCACTCTCGGCTAGGCCGGTCGCCCGCCCGATGCAATGGCTTCGCTGCTTGCCAAGGCGGATCAAATTTGCAAACGCCAGTGGCTGTCCTTCCATTCAGGGTTGCCCAACTACGATGACCACTACCGAGCTCGCCCGCGAGGCATTGCCCAGCCGGGCAAAGCGCCGGATCAAACGCCTGCTTGGTCCGGGGGCTGTATTCCTGGAAGGCTTTCTCCAGCATCCGGTGATGGTCGGATCGATCATCCCCTCGTCACGATTTACCATCGCCAAGATGCTGGCTCCGGTGAAATGGGAAGAATGCCGCCTGTTTGTCGAATATGGCCCCGGGGTTGGCACGTTCTGCCGCCCGGTGCTGGAACGTCTTCCGCGCGATGGGCGGTTGATCGTGATCGATACCAACCCGCTGTTCATCGATTATCTGCTCGACACGATCAATGGCAGCCGATTTACTGCGGTGCTGGGCTCAGCTGCCGATGTGGAAGAGATCGTCCGCGCCAATGGTTATGATCATGCCGACTATGTGCTGTCGGGCCTGCCCTTTTCAACCCTGCCCGATGGCGTAGGCCCTGCGATTGCAGCGGCCACCCACCGGGTGCTGCGCCCGGGGGGCGCGTTTCTGGTCTATCAGTTCTCAAAACGTGCCCGCGATTTCATGGCCCGGCACTTCAGCCATATCGACGAGGGGTTTGAGCTGTGGAATGTGCTGCCATGCCAGCTGTTCTGGGGCTGGAAGGACTGATCCTATTCGAAGGTTGCACTGACCGTGGCGGCAGAAGGCCCGGACAGCTGGCGATGGATCGAGGCGATGATCGCCACGAAATAAAGCGTTCCCACCGCCGATAGCGCGCTAGAGATGATCGCGGCAACCACCCGCGCATTCTCTCCGCTGAGCAGAAGCGCCAAAACCACGCCGATCAGCCCCATCGCCACGATGACGATGATGAGGAAGGCGATGACTAGAAGTGCAAAATACAGCAGCAGCCGCCCGGCATTGCCCTGGGTCAGCTCCCACGATCGTTTGAGCGCGACAATCGGATTGCGGATCCGGTCAACCGCCACCACCGGCGCGACCAGTGCAGTGCGGATGAAGATGACCAGCATCCCCGCGCCGCAGAACAGCGCGGTCACGGCTGCCAGCGCGCGCGATCCGGTGGCGGCGGCGATGCCGATCAGCAGCGCAAACACCAGCCCCGCGCCCAGCCCGGTCAGCAGCTGGGCGGCAAAACAGGGCACTGCGCTGAA
>JAYVKX010000393.1:0-3994 GCA_043768005.1 Novosphingobium sp.
AGCTGATCATTGGGGCTGGCTTAGCGGGGAAGTGGGGCAGGTGGCAATCGGGTGTCTAGCCCTGTTGATCGGGACCAGCTGGAACTCACAAAAAGGGGCAGTTAGCCGTCAAGCATAGGGCCGTGTTGCGGGCAATACAGGACTCTGCTGACACACCAAAACCACAATACCGAAACTTCGCTTGCCGCAAGTAACAACCGTTTCTAGTAAATCCCATTATGGTGCCGGAAAGCAGGAAGAAACAATGACCATAAGCGATGCTGGAGCCGGCCTCCACGGCGAGGATATTGCCAACCCATCGGGCGCACATGCTCTGCACACCTCCAGCGACACTGCGTTTTTCGGCCATCCTAAAGGACTTGGCTTCCTTGCAGGGACTGAAATGTGGGAGCGATTCTCGTTCTACGGCATGCAGGCGTTGCTGATGCTCTATATGACCAAGTATCTTCTGACCCCGGCGGTGGCGGGCGGGGTCGTAGGGCTCGGCACGTTCCGCAGCACACTTGTAAGCATTTTCGGGCCAATGACCGACCTTGCCTTCGCGGCACAGACATTCGGGCTCTATTCGGGACTGATCCTGGTCACACCGCTAATCGGTGCATGGCTGGGCGATCGCGTGCTCGGGCGGACCAAAACCGTAACGATTGGCGCATTGATGATGTCGGCGGGCCATTTGGTCATGGCGGTCGAGCAGGCCTTTCTGCTTGCCCTGCTCTTGCTCATCCTTGGCGGCGGGTGTTTGATCGGCAATCTCCAGGCGCAGATTGGCGGGCTTTATTCGCCCAGCGATTCTCGCCGCACACGCGCCTTTGGTATTTATCTTATCGCACTTAATGTCGGCGCACTGATCGCGCCGCTGGTGGTGGGCACGCTCGGCGAGACTATCGGGTGGCACTGGGGGTTCGGCGCTGCCGGGATCGGCATGCTCGTGGGCCTGCTGGTCTATCTTTTCGGGCGCAAGCATTTGCCGCCTGAGCAGCTTGGCCGGGCGACCGAACGCGCGGCTTTGAACCGGGGGCAATGGATCACCATTGGCGCAATCGTGATTACCCTCCTGCCAAGGATATTTGCCAATGCTGCAGCGCAGCAGGCATATGGAATAATGATGGTATGGGCGGACACAGCGGTTGATCGAAAGATATTCGGCTGGGAAATGCCGGTGACGTGGATCGGGACCGTTGATGGCATCCTGACTATCGTCGGCGTCCTCATCGCTGCCCGCGTCTGGGCGAGCCTCGCCGCGCGCGGCCGCGAACCCAGTGCATTACGCAAGATTGGCATCGGCAATCTGATGGTTGCGGGTGCCTTTGTCTTCATCGGACTGTTTGCTGGCCTGCCCCAGGTGCCGCTGCTTGCGTGGCTCGCCTTCTATCTGCTGCTGGATCTGTCATTCGCCTGGTTCGACCCGCCTGCAAAGGCGCTGCTGTCACGCTATGCGCCAGCTTCGGTGAACGGCACGATGTTCGCGGTTTCAAATCTTGCCACCGCCATCGGATTTTTTCTGCTCGGCTATCTCGGCCGGTTCTACGAACCGCTGGGTGCATCGCTTTACTTCTTGCTAACGGCATTGCTGCCCGTTGCCGGTGCAATTATGATGATCGTCTTCGCTCACCCGATACAGCGCCTGCTTGAGACATCCGAGCAGGAGGCATCGCCCCGCGATCTGGAGTTGGCAGTGGCGACAGCATAAATGATTGGCCGCTATGACCGGTGCGAGAATTGCGGCTTCTGATTGAAATGGCGAGGCAGGCTGGTTGCAGGCGACCAGATCTGCCCGATGCTAGACCATTCGCTTTTCCAGTTCGAGGCCCCAAAGCGGGCACTCCGCTTCACTGCGGCAACAGACATGAAAAGGGCCCCCGTGTCGGCAAACACGGGGGCCCTTGAATTATTCGGCCTCAGCAATTCTCACCCCGCCGGCAGCAACCTGCGATCCGTGGCGATCCGGGTCATCGCTTTTTGCAGCTTTTCAAACGCGCGCACTTCGATCTGGCGGACCCGTTCGCGGCTGACGCTGTAGTGCTGGCTCAGCTCCTCCAGCGTCTGTGGATCCTCGATCAGGCGGCGCTGGGTGAGGATGTGGCGTTCACGCTCATTCAGACTTTCCATCGCCTCGCCCAGCATGGCGTGGCGCATCCCGGTTTCCTGGGCATCGGCCACGGTCTGATCCTGCAGCGGGCGATCATCCTCCAGCATGTCCTGCCACTGGCCCTCGCCATCCTCGTTGAACGAGATGTTGAGGCTCGCATCGCCGCCCATCATCATCCGGCGGTTCATATTGACCACCTCATGCTCGGCAACGCCAAGCTTGGTGGCGATGGTGGTCACATCATCGGGATGGAGATCGGAATCCTCGTAAGCATCGAGGTTCTTTTTCATTCGCCGCAGATTGAAGAACAGCTTTTTCTGCGCCGCAGTGGTGCCCATTTTGACCAGCGACCAGCTGCGCAGGATAAACTCCTGCATCGAGGCCTTGATCCACCACATCGCATAGGTGGCGAGGCGGAAACCGCGATCGGGCTCAAACTTCTTCACGCCTTGCATCAGGCCGATGTTGCCTTCGGAAATCAGTTCGGACACCGGCAGGCCATAGCCGCGATAGCCCATGGCGATCTTGGCCACGAGCCGCAGATGGCTGGTGACCAGCTGGGCGGCGGCTTCCGGATCCTGATGCTCGGAAAAGCGCTTGGCGAGCATATATTCCTGCTCGGGCGTCAGCACCGGAAACTTCTTGATCTCGGTCAGATAGCGATTGAGACCGGCCTCACCCCCAAGGGTAGGTGCAAGGCTCTTACGAGCCGCTCCGGTCTTTTGTGTTTTCGTCGTCACTAGACTTACCCGTCCTTTCAACGTCGGCTGGGCTTTGGCAGACCCTTAATAGGCATCTGCTGGCGCACAGCCACATAGGGTTCACTTATACCACGATAGCTCAGCTTGAACTCTTCAATTCGACCAACAGTTCCCTGAGATCGGCGGGCAGCGTGCTTTCAAAGCGCATTTGCTCGCCGGTAACCGGATGGATGAAGCCCAGCACTGCAGCGTGCAGCGCCTGCCGGGCGAAGTGAAGCTGGGTGAGCAGCGGCCGAAGCCGGGTGGGCGCGCGTCCATATACCGGATCACCCAATAACGGATGACCAATTGACGCCAAGTGAACGCGCACCTGGTGGGTCCGCCCGGTTTCGAGCCGGCATTCGATCAGCGCGGAGTGTTCGTGGCGTTCAATCGTTTTGAAATGCGTTACCGCGTGCTTGCCGCGCCCATCTTCGACCAGCGCCATCTTCTTGCGATTGGTGTTTGAGCGGGCAATGGCTCCGGTTACAGTTCTGGAGGGCGGCATGGGATGGCCGCCGACAATCGCCAGATATGCCCGCTCAATCGAATGATCGGCGAACTGCTTGGCCAGCCCGACATGCGCCGCATCGGTTTTGGCAACGACCAACAGCCCGGTGGTATCCTTGTCGATCCGGTGGACTATACCCGGCCGCGCGACCCCGCCGATGCCAGATAATCGTCCGGCGCAGTGGTGGAGCAGCGCATTGACCAGCGTACCATCGAAATTGCCCGCAGCGGGATGGACGACCAGGCCTGCGGGCTTGTCGATGACAATCAGATGTTCGTCCTCGAACACTACCACCAGCGCAATATCCTGCGGTTCGGCGGTGGCGGTGGCAGCCTCGGGAATGGTGATCGCAAAGCGTGCGCCCGGCGCTGGCTTGAGCCTGGCCTGGCTGACCGGCTGACCGTCCAGCGTGATGCAGCCATCGCCCAGCAGCGCCTTGATCCGTTCGCGCGACAAGCCGCTTGCCTCGGCCAGCGCCTTGTCCAGCCGCTGGCCGCCGATCGTGATCACGCCTTCGATGATGCGCTTGCCCCCATTCATGGCTAAGCATGTGGGCATGGAGATCGAACTGACAAGTGGCGCGATGGCAACACTGCTGGCCGAAGCGGCAAGCGCGGCCCCGGCTGAGGCTTGCGGGCTGCTGTTGGGAGCAGG
>JAYVKX010000394.1:0-4527 GCA_043768005.1 Novosphingobium sp.
AGCAGTAGTGCGAAAGCCAGCACCGAGGCTCCGCTTTCGTTGCCGACATAAGGGATCAGCCCGGCGCTGAGCGGTGTGTGGAGTGTGCGGATCGCCACCAGGGCCAGTACCCATGCCGCCAGAGCGAACACTTCTTGCACGAAACCGCGCATAAATCCCGTAATCGCGCCCAGCGCAATCAGGATCAAAACAGCGATATCAAATCCGGTCATGCCGGAAGTCTATTGGCCGCCAATCACCCGGTCAACAAGGTTCGGCAAAAGCGATAGTCCGGCAAATTTGGCACCATCGGCCAGACCGGCGGTTTCTGCCGGGCCAAAGGCGCTGGCAAACCCCAGCTTGGCGGCTTCGCGCAGCCGCACTCCGGCATGGGCAACGGACCGAATTTCACCGGCCAGCGAGATCTCTCCGAACCATACTGCATCGCTTGCCAGCGGCTTGTCCGCCAATGCAGAGATCAATGCCGCAGCAACCGCAAGGTCTGCTGCCGGGTCGGTTAGCCGGTAACCCCCGGCCACATTCAGGTACACCTCGGCGGACGAAAAGCTCAACCCGCAGCGGGCTTCCAGCACCGCCAGCAGCATTGCGAGGCGGCCACTATCCCAGCCTACAACCGCGCGGCGCGGTGTGGCCCCGCTGGCCAATCGCACGATCAACGCCTGCACCTCGACCAGAACCGGCCGCGTTCCTTCGATCGCCGGGAATACGGCGCTGCCCGCCACCGCATGTTCGCGGCCCGAAAGAAACAGCAGCGAAGGATTGCCCACTTCGGCCAGCCCCGCCCCTTCCATCGCGAAAACCCCGATTTCATCGACCGGGCCAAAGCGGTTCTTGATCGAGCGCAGGATACGGTACTGGTGGCTGCGCTCACCCTCAAAACTCATCACCACATCGACCATATGTTCAAGCACGCGCGGTCCGGCGATGCTGCCATCCTTGGTGACATGGCCGACCAGGACCAGCGCCGACCCGTTTTCCTTGGCATAGCGGATCAGTTCGAACGCCGAGGCGCGGACCTGGCTGACGGTGCCCGGTGCGCCCTCAATCTGGTCCGAATGCATAGTCTGGATCGAATCGATCACCAGCAGGGTCGGCGGCGGCATGCCCGCCAGCGTGGTCAGGATATCTCGGACCGATGTTGCCGCGGCGAGCAGGATCGGAGCATCGCCTAGACCCAACCGGCTAGCGCGCAAACGCACTTGTCCGGCGGCTTCTTCCCCGCTGATGTAAACGGCATTTGCCCCGCTGCGGGCGATTGCGGCGGCTGCTTGCAGCAACAGCGTGCTTTTGCCGATCCCGGGATCGCCGCCCATCAGCACCGCGCTGCCCGGCACCAGCCCGCCGCCCAGCGCACGATCGAACTCAGCCAGGCCGGTGCTGCGTCGCACCAATGCTTCGCCCGGGGCATCTAGCGCTTCAAAGGATATCGCCCGCCCACCCGAAGACAGGTCATGCTTGGCTGAAAACACTGTTTCCGGTGCTTCCTCAGCCAGCGTGTTCCACTCGCTGCAATCGGCGCACTGTCCCTGCCAGCGGTATGAAACGCTGCCGCATGCCTGGCAGATATAACGGCGTTTGGTCTTGGCCATACCCGCGTGTTATAGAGAACGAAAGCGGAACGCAAGTGCGGCTATCCGGGCTGTTACTGATCTATCCTGTTGGCGCGCTTCACCATTATCTGCCATGCACGGCATTACTATGCGGCAAAAGGAACTCCGGATCGCCCTGATCTGCTATGGCGGTGTCAGCCTGGCGGTCTATATGCACGGGGTAACCAAGGAAATCTGGAAGCTGGTGCGTGCCAGCCGCGATTTCCTTGGTGGCAGGGAAGCTGCGGGCTGTACCGAGCTGGTTTACCACCGCCTGCTGCGCAAGATCGAAACTGACCACGGCCTGCGCCTGCGGGTGCTGACCGATATCGTGGCCGGGGCCAGCGCCGGCGGAATCAACGGTGTGTTCCTGGCTCAGGCGATCCATTCGGGGCAAAGTCTTGAGCCGCTGACTGATCTTTGGTTGGAACGCGCCGATGTCGACGTGCTGCTGGATCCCGATGCCCGGCCCTGGTCGCGCGTGGCAAAGCTCTGGGCCCTGCCGATCGTCTGGTGGCTGTTGCGCCGCCCTGGAAATGCCATTTCTGATAGCGTGGCCCCTGAAACCCGGCACGAGGTGCGGACCAAGCTATCCCGCCTGATCCGTTCGCGCTGGTTTGAGCCCCCATTCGGCGGTCTGGGCTTTTCCCGCCTGCTGGCCGAGGCCTTTGATGCCATGCGCGCGGGCCCAAGCACAGCGCCGCTGCTGCCCAAGGGCCACCCGCTGGATCTGTTCGTCACCGCCACCGATTTTCGGGGCCATCCTGAACGCTTGCAGTTGAACAGCCCGGAGGAGATCGAAGAAAGCGAGCACCGGCTTTCAATCGGGTTTCGGTCCACCGCCCCGAGCGAAGGCGGAACTGCGCTGGCGGCGCCGCTGGAACTGGTGCTCGCGGCGCGATCGACCGCCAGTTTCCCCGGAGCGTTCCCGGCACTGCAATTGGCAGAGATCGATGCACTGGCCCAAAGCCGCAGCGAAGCATGGCCAAGCCGTGCCGCTTTCGTCGAGCGCATTATGCCTGAGCATTCGCACTCGGGTGATAGCGACAGCGTTGCGCTGATCGACGGTTCGGTTTTGGTCAACGCGCCCTTTTCCGAGGCGATGGCAGTGCTACGTGATCGCCCGGCGCAACGCGAGGTCGATCGGCGTTTCGTTTATATCGATCCGCATCCTGATGAAGTGGGCGGGATCCGTCATAAGGATCCGCGCGCACCTGGCTTCTTTTCGGTGATCTTCGGCTCGCTTTCCTCAATTCCGCGCGAACAGCCGATCCGCGACAACCTCGAGGCTATCGCGGCAGCATCTCGGCAATCGAGCGAGCTCAAGGCGATTGTCGACGCCTTGCGGCCCGAAGTGGAGATGCAGGTTGAAAAGCTGTTCGGCCGCACACTGTTTCTGGATCGCCCGACTGTGCGGCGGCTGATCGCCTGGCGCGGCAAGGCACAGCAGGCGGCAGCAGTGCAGGCCGGCTATGCGTTCCAGTCTTACGGCCACGTCAAATTTGCGCAGATCGTGGGCGAACTGGCCAAGATTATCGAGGAGGCCGCGCCGGACCTGAATATGCGCGGCGGCGATAGCGTCGCCTATCGCCTCAATGCCTGGCTCTCACAGCATGGGCTCGATCACCTGGCGGCGATGCGCGGCGGAGCGAGCGAGCCGGCTATCCAGTTTTTCCGCGACCATGATCTCGGCTTTCGGATCCGGCGACTGCGTCTGCTGGCCCGGCGCTTGTCTCAAGACTGGGACGATCTCGACGCCGCGATGCCCGACGCGCGTGAGCGCGCCAGTGATGCGATTTACCGCGCCTTGTCGCTTTATTTTGATCGTGAAGCTCATGGTGCGCTTGGCCATGACTTTGCCGCCATTGCCCATCAGTTCGATGCCAATCCGGGCGCAGTACTGGCAGAGATCGCCAAGCGCCGACAATTGCCTGCAACCGATCTGGTTGTAGACGCCTTGCTGGCCGAGGCGCTGCTGGGCATGCCCAAGGAGTTGAAGCGCCGGGTTTTGCTGACCTATCTGGGCTTCCCATTCTACGATACCGTCACCCTGCCGCTGCTGCGCGGTGAAGGCAGCACCGAATTTGAACCCGCTAAGGTCGACCGGATCAGTCCGATCGATTGCAACGCGATCCGCGACGGTGAGGCCGAAAAAGTGCTGCGCGGCACCGAATTCTACAACTTCGGCGCGTTTTTCAGCCGCGTTTACCGTGAGAACGACTACCTGTGGGGCCGCCTCCACGGAGCGGAGCGGATGATCGATCTGATCGCCTCGGCGCTGCCCAAGGGCATGGTGATCGAGCAGGCCGACCTGGCCGGTTTCAAGCGCGAGGCGTTTCTGGCGGTGCTGAATGAGGAACAGGGGCGGTTGATGGCCGATCCTGGGTTGGTGACGCGGGTCAAGGCTGAGGTTGAGGCCGGAGGTAGCGCGAGGGCTTAGAGAGGCTCAGGCTGAGATTGCCGAAGGCTCTCGATTGACAACCAAACCTAACTGCCGAAAGCTTCCTTGATCCGGTCAAAGAACCCTTTCGATTGCGGCGTTTCGTCGCCAGTTTCTGTCTCCTGCAATTCGCGCAGCAGTTCCTTCTGGCGCGCAGAGAGCTTGGTCGGGGTTTCGACCATGATCTCGATCACCAGATCGCCGCGCCCGCGGGCCTGCAACACCGGCATGCCGGCCCCGCGTTTGCGCAATTGCTTGCCTGACTGGATTCCGGCCGGAATGTCGATCCCGATGCGTTCACCATCAAGGCCGGGGATTTCGATTTCCCCGCCCAGCGCGGCGCGCGTGAAGGTGATCGGTACGCGGGTGACCAGATTGGTCCCTTCGCGTTCGAACACGCCGTGGCGGCGGATATGGATGAATATGTAGAGGTCGCCCGGCGGTGAACCGAATGGCCCGGCCTCACCCTTGCCGCCAAGGCGGATCCGGGTGCCGGTG
>JAYVKX010000395.1:0-2603 GCA_043768005.1 Novosphingobium sp.
GAAGACCAGCTTCTTCCTCTCGCGCCAGACGCTGATCGCCTCGGCCAAGCCGGGGATGGCGATCTGGCGTGAAAAGCTGTTCGCCTGGATGCTGCGCAATGCCGCTAGCGCGATGGAATTCTTCCGCCTGCCAACCAACCGCGTGGTGGAACTCGGCAGCCAGGTAGAGATCTAGCGCGATGGCACGCGCTGACCGATTGGAACGGATGGACGCACTTCGCGCTGAGCTGGAGGGCGAATACCGGGCCGCGCTGATCAGCGCATTAGAGGCGACTGCGGCAGGAACATGGGGTCTGTTTGGTCACAGCAAGGACAAGCATATCTGCGCCGCCGCCGCGCCCATAATCGAGCAGCTGTGCGATCTTGGCCAGTCGATCGATGATCTGCGCAGCAAACTCGATCAGCAGCGCTTCGATTTGCATGAACAGTTCGAAGCCTCACGCGGTCCGGTATCGGCCAGCGCCGTCGGCGAACCCAAGCAGGCCAAGGCCTGGCTGGAGCGGCTGCAACAGGCATAAAAAAGGCGCGGCACCGTGTGGTACCGCGCCTGTTCAATATTCAGAAACTAGCTGGATCAACCCAGATTGGCGCTGACCATGCAATAGAGCATCGGCAGCGACAGCAGCAGATTTGTGCGGCTGGCAGCCAGCGCACGCGGGCCGGCAACAGCCTTTTCTTCAGCCGTGGCCTCGACGATGCCCAGGACCTTCTTCTGGGCGGGCCAGATAATGAACCACACGTTGAACGCCATGATCAGCGCCAGCCACATGCCAAGCCCGATCAGATTTTCATTGGCAGAATTACCCGCAAAGGTCAGCGCGCGGTGGCCGTATCCAGCCGCAATCGCAATGACCAGGCCGGTGACGACCGTCAGCAGCGCCGACCAGCGGAAGAAGAAGAACACTTTTGGCGCGATGTGTCCGGTGATCGCGCCCTTCTGTTCGGCCGGGATCGAAGGCATGGTCGGCACCTGAACAAAGTTCAGATAATAGAGCAGGCCGATCCACAGGATGCCGAAGAACACATGGAGCCAGCGGAACACGGAGTTCAGATCAATCGGCAAGCCGCCGCCCGAAGCGACCGAGAAATGCCACATCGTGACAAGTGCGAGGACCAGACCGGTGGCCAGCACCAGATGCAGGTTTCCGAAAAACTTACCCATTGCTTCCCCCTAGTATTGAAGCGGTTTCACCAGACCCGGACTATCGCCGCATTGCAGCTGATTGTCACGGCTTTTGCTAAGTTGCCCCTCGCCTGAACAGGAGGGGTTGTTTCACTCATGCGGCGGATCAGACAGTACCTCGCCCTCTGCAGCTTCGGCCATACCATGCCGCAGCAGCATCGGGATCTGGACGAAGGTGAACAGGAACGACAGCGGCATGAACAGCCACAGCTTGGCCGCAATCCAATCACCAAAGCTCAGCGTGTGGCGCAGCGTTTCGTTGAGCGCGGCCAGTACGAAGAAGAAATAACCCCAATTGCGCGAAAGCTTCATCCAGCCTTCATCGCTTAGCCCTTCGAAGGCGGCTTCCAGCAGATAGCGCAGCAACGCTTTACCGCGATAGACGCCTACCAGCAGCGCGGTGCCGAACAGCAGATAGATCGCAGTCGGCTTGCGCTGGATCCACACCGGATCCTGGAGGAAGATGGTCAAAGCACCAAAGCCCACAATCAGCGCGGTGGACAGCCACAGCATCGGAGAAATCCGGCCAAGTTTCCACTTGGAGATCGACAGCGCCATCACTGCGGCCAGCATGAAGGCGATGGTGCCCTTGATCACCGCTAGCACCTCACCCACTGTATTGTCGCGGGATTCCGGGGAATAGTGGCGATAGGCAAGGAAGAACACCACGACCGGTCCGTAATCGACCACAAGGTTAAGCCAGCCCGATTTGGGCTTCTTCTGACTATTTTCAGAACTCATTGGGCTACTCCTGCGATTACGCGAGCGACCAGATCGGGATCGAACGGGCGCAGATCGTCGATCTTTTCGCCCACGCCAATCGCATGGATCGGCAGGCCGTATTGTTCCGCCGCCGCCACCAGCACTCC
The DNA here is from genome assembly GCA_043768005.1 of Novosphingobium sp. Lineage (GTDB taxonomy): Bacteria > Pseudomonadota > Alphaproteobacteria > Sphingomonadales > Sphingomonadaceae > Novosphingobium. The sequence goes on from JAYVKX010000395.1 coordinate 2,053, forward strand.
GCCGCGCGCGGTGCCATCCAGCTTGGTCATGATGATCCCGGTGACGCCAGCTACTTCCTTGAATGTCGCGATCTGCTGCAGCGCGTTCTGGCCGTTGGTCGCATCCAGCACCAGCACCACATCGTGCGGAGCCTGGGGGTTGAGGCGGCCAAGGACCCGGCGGATCTTGCTCAGCTCGTCCATCAGCTCGCGCTTGTTGTGGAGCCGCCCGGCGGTATCGACGATCAGCGCATCGATGCCGGTCTCGGTGGCCAGCTTGACTCCGTCGAACACCACGCTGGCCGGATCGCCGCCTTCGGGGCCGCGAATGATCGGCACTCCCAGCCGCCCGGCCCAGACCGCCAGCTGCTCGATCGCGGCGGCGCGGAAAGTGTCTCCGGCGGCCAGCATCACGCCGTAGTCCTGCTCCTGAAACAGATGCGCCAGCTTGGCGATGGTGGTAGTCTTGCCCGATCCGTTGACCCCGATCACCAGGATCACCTGCGGGCGGGGGAAGGCGATGATCTCCAGCGGCTTGGCAACGGGACGCAGGATCGCGGCGATTTCCGCAG
>JAYVKX010000396.1:0-3488 GCA_043768005.1 Novosphingobium sp.
GGCACAAGTGGCTGCAGACCCCCTATGACTGCGGGTTCACCATCGTCCGGCACGAAGCCGCGCATCGCCGTGCAATGGACATGCAAGCCAGCTATCTGACCCGCGACAATGCCGATTTCCGGCACCCAGGGGCTTACGTACCCGAACTCTCCCGCCGCGCGCGCGGGTTTGCCGCATGGGCGATGATGAAGCGTCTGGGGCGCAGCGGCATTGCCAAGATGGTCGATGACGATGTCCGCATCGCGCAGGCGATGGCACAGGGCATGGCAGCAATTCCGGGCGTCGAGGTGCTGAATCAGCCCGAGCTCAACCAGTTCTTGGTCCGCTTTGGCGCTGAGGCGGGGGCCGAGGAGGGTGACGCGCTGACGCAGGCTACGGTCGAACGCATCCAGCAAGACGCAGCCGCCTTCATGGGCACCGCGCTGTGGCGCGGACGGCTGGTGATGCGCGTCTCGGTCTGCTCGATCGCCACCACCGACGAAGACGGGCGGATCACGGTCGAGGCGGTGCGCGCGGCGTGGGAGGCGGTACAGGCCCGCTAAGTTTCGGCTTTTTCGTCGAGCGCGGCCAGAATTTCACTCGCCTGGCTGCCGATCATATCCTTGTTGTATTCCTTCAGGATCACCTGCTCGGTGCGGGAATGATAGTGCTTGCGCAGTTCACCCAAAGTGCGCGGCGCGGCGAATATCACCAGATGGTCGATCTTGTGGCCCAGCACTTGCTCGTTGAGCCAGCCTGCTGCCGCCCCGGCATGGGCATCTTCACCCATCATCCCATGATCACGATTGCCCGAGCTCGAATGGTGGCTAGTGCCCGAATGGTTGCTGCTGTCGAGCGCCGGGCGGTCGAATGCCGTCAACTCCGGAGTTCCTTCATCGCCAGTGTTGCGAAAAAGTTCGAAATGTTGGCCGTCAAGCAGGGCAATGACGGTTCCGTGGGGTAGCAACATCGGGTTCTCCTTATGTGTCCCATTTGCGTGCCGGGACAGCCTGCAACCCGCGCCGGGAAGCGTATTTGCGCTGGGTCAAATTCGCGCCGTGAATCGGCATCTAAGCTTGGTTGCGGAACGAACCGGCACCCGTCTGGGCGCCAGGCTTGATCCTCGACTTTCTAATTACGTCGGGCCCTTAGACGGCCATCTGCACCGCTGCCATTTGCGCTGGCGGCAAAGCGTTGGTTTCGGCCTGCGGCATCAGTTCGTTCTTGCGGGCCAGCATTTGATCGCGCAGCGCGACCAGATCGACATCGGTTTTGCGGCACTGGGCAAACATGCCTTCGGAAGCCTGTTCTTCTTCCTTGACGTGATGCTTGATTTCTTCGGACAGTACTTTGACCTTGGCGTCGTAAAACTGGTCGTCCGGGCTCGAGGCAAGGATATCGTTGACCAGCAGCTTGGCACCATCGTGCTCGACATAGGCTTCGTTGAGGATTTCGTCTTCAATCTTGCCGGCAAAGGCGGGATAGAAGATTTCTTCCTCGATCATGGTGTGAACCTTGAGCTCATTGCAGATCTTTTCGGCCAGCGTCTGCTTCTTGCTATCCGAACCGGCGCTTTCGAATTTTTCGAACAGGTCTTCGACCTTGCGGTGATCGGCTTTGAGCAGGGCAATCGCATCGGAATATTCTGACTGGGCCATGGGAGGCAGCTCCTGGTTGGGGTGGTACCCTAGGCAATGCGGGGACGGGGATTTAGTTCCCGTCACGGCTTGCCGTTTGAGCCGACTTGTCGGAAACGTGCGGCCATGCGCCCAGACCGGCTCAACCTCCTGTTTGTTTCTGCCGAGAGCCTGAAAGGTGTTGGCAGCACTTTGGCGCGCCCGCTGGAACGGCTCGGGCTAAGCCGGGTCAAGGACTTTGCCTATCATCTGCCCGATCGCTTCGTCACCCGCCGCGCAGTAGCGAACCTTGATCAGGCCAGCGTGGGCGAGCAGGTGGTGGTTCAGCTGACCCCGCTGGAATACCGCAACGCCGCCGGACGCGGGCCGTTTCGCGTGCTCGCCAGCGATGAAGCGGGCAACGTGGCGGCGATCACCTATTTCGGCCGCGCGTCCTATTCGGGCAAGAAAGCACTGCCGCTGGGCGAACCGCGCTGGGTGGCGGGCCGCCTTGATCAATATGGCCAGATGCTGCAGATCGTGCACCCCGATCACGTCTCTGAAGATAGCGCGGCCGCGCTGGGGCAACTGACCGAGCCAGTCTATGCCCTGTCCGAAGGGCTGACGCAGAACCGCATTGCCGCCCTGATCCATCAGGCCTTGGCCGGGATCGAGCCGCTGCCTGAATGGATTGAACCGGCGCTGCTGGACAAGATGCAGTGGCCCGCGTGGCGCGATGCACTGGAACTGGCGCACCGCAGCGATCATGCCAGCGCACGCGATCGGCTGGCCTATGATGAACTGCTGGCCAACAGTCTGGCGCTGATGCTGGTCAAGAATTCCAACCGCAAGCAGATCGGCACACCGCTGCAAGGCGATGGGCAATTGCGCGCGCGGCTGCAATTGCCATTCGAGCTGACCGGCGCACAAAAGCGTTCAATTGCCGAGATCGAGGGCGATCTGGCGCAAGCTGCGCCGATGTTGCGGCTGCTGCAGGGCGATGTCGGATCGGGCAAGACCGCGGTGGCGCTGGAGGCCATGCTGATCGCGGTGGAGGGCGGGGCGCAGGCCGCGCTGCTGGCGCCGACTGAAATTCTCGCCCGGCAGCACTACGATACGCTCAGCCGGATGGCCGCACCCACCGGGGTTACCATCGCGCTGCTCACCGGTCGCGATAAGGGCCGGGCACGCGAATCGATCCTGATGGGGCTGCTCGATGGCAGCATCGATCTTATCGTGGGCACGCATGCGATCTTTCAGGATGCGGTGACCTACAAGAATCTCGCCATGGTGGTGATTGACGAGCAACACCGGTTTGGCGTGGCCCAGCGGCTGATGCTCAATCAGAAGGGCCGGCGCACCCCGCATTGCCTGGCGATGACCGCTACCCCGATCCCGCGCACGCTGACGCTGGCCCAGTACGGCGAAATGGACGTCAGCAAGCTCGACGAGATGCCGCCCGGCCGTCAGCCGATCGATACCCGCGTGGTCGCGGTCGAACGGATGGCAGATGTGATCGGCGCGCTAGGGCGGCATATCGAAAGCGGCGCGCAGGCCTATTGGGTCTGCCCGATGGTCCGCGAGCTGGAGAGCGAGGACATCGCCGCCGCCGAAGCCCGTTATGCTGAGCTGACGGCCCGCTTTGGCGATGAAGTCGGGCTGGTCCACGGGCAGCTTCGCCCGGAAGCCAAAGACGCGGCGATGGAACGCTTTGCCAGCGGCGCGGCGAAGTTGCTGGTGGCGACCACGGTAATCGAAGTTGGCGTCGATGTGCCCAATGCCACGCTGATGGTGATTGAGCAGGCTGAGCGCTTTGGCCTAGCCCAGTTGCACCAGCTCCGCGGCAGGGTTGGGCGGGGTGAGGGCAAGAGCACCTGCCTGCTGCTGCGCGGC
>JAYVKX010000397.1:0-2930 GCA_043768005.1 Novosphingobium sp.
AATGAAATGGAAATGGCTGGTCATGCTTGCAACCCCTGCGCTGCTGGCGGGGTGCAAAAATGATGCTCCGGTGGCCGAGCAGGCACCTGTTGCAGCACAAGCCGCAGCGGCACCGCAAGGCGATGACATGGTGGTCCTGGCGCTGGGCGACAGTCTGTTCGCCGGATATGGGCTGAAACCAGGGCAAAGCTATCCGGCGCATCTTCAAAAGGCGCTGCAGGCGCGCGGGATCAAGGCGCGGATTATCAACGCCGGGGTTTCGGGCGATACTACTGCTGCCGCTTTGCAGCGCACCGACTTTGTGCTGAATGATTCTGCCAAAAAGCCCGCGCTGGTGATCATCAGTCTGGGCGGCAACGATATGCTGCGCGGGCTATCGCCGGCTGAAACCCGCAAGAACCTTGATCTTCTGCTGGCCAAATTTGCCGCGGCCAAGGTGCCAGTGCTGCTGTTGGGCATGCTCGCCGCGCCGAATCTGGGGGCGGACTATGCCAAGGCGTTCAATCCGATCTATCCGGCCTTGGCCAAAAAATACGGGGCAGGGCTGGTGCCGTTCTTCCTGCAGCCGTTGGTGGAAAAGCCGCAGCTGGTGCAGGCCGATCATATTCACCCGACGCTGGCCGGGATCGACGTATTGGTGGGATCGACCATCGATCAGGTGGTGAAGGCGCTGGGGAAGTAGAAAAAGGGTCCTCTCCATTTTTGGCGAAGGCCACAAATGGGGAGGACCTTGGTGGACTTAAACCTGCTCCACCTGGCCATCCATCACGCGCCACACCGCTGCTTCCTGCACAATCGCGTCGAACGGAGCGAGTTCGGTACCAGTGAGCCAGACTTGCGCCGATCCTTCGCGCAGCCGTTCGAACAGCGCGGCGCGGCGCAGCGGATCGAGGTGCGCGGCGACTTCATCAAGCAGCAGCACCGCCGGGCGCTCACCTTCGAGCAGGCCGGCATGGGCCAGAGTGATCGAGATCAGCATGGCTTTCTGCTCGCCGGTTGAACAATCCGCCGCCGGCTGGTCCTTGCCCGCCATCGTTACTGCCAGCTCATCGCGGTGCGGGCCCAGCAGCGTGCGTCCCGCTGACCGGTCGCGGCGGCGGCTTTCCCGCAGCGCCGCAGCCAGCGCGTCCTGCGCCAGCGGGCCGCCCGGCAGATAGGCCAGTTCGGGCCGGGCAAAGGGTGCTGCGGGCAAGGTGCGCAAGGCCGCCGATAGCCGCTCGATCAGCCGCGCGCGGGCTTGCGCCACCAAGGCTCCGGCCTCAGCCAGTTGCGCTTCCAGTCCATCGAGCCAGAGCGGATCGGGCTCAGCCGGATCGGCCAGCAACCGGTTGCGCTCACGCAGCGCCCCTTCGAGCCGCGCGGCGTGTCGGGCATGGCCCGGCTCCAGCGCCAGCACCAGCCGATCGAGAAAGCGCCGCCGTGCTCCCGCGCCTTCCATGAACAGGCGGTCCATGACCGGGGTCAGCCAGCCCAGGCTGAGCCATTCGCCCAGCCGCACAGCGGGCACTTCGGCGCCGTTGATCTGCACCCTGCGCCGGCTGGGCCTATCGGCCAGCGTGCCGGTGCCGATCTGCACCCCATCGCCCAACACCGCGCTGATCGCAAAGGTGCCGGGCCCGTGCTGCGCGGCAAGGTCTGGCAGCGCCGCACGGCGCAGACCGCGCCCCGGAGCAAGCAGCGACAGTGCCTCCAGCACGTTGGTTTTGCCCGCGCCGTTCTCGCCCACCAGCAGGTTGAACGCCCTAGTGCCTTCCAGCCGGGTGGCGGGATGGTTGCGAAAAGTAGTCAGCTGGATGCGGTCTAACGACATGGCGCGGCGATATGGCGGCAACCCCGCGCTGTCACGCAAAAGCGCCAGACCAACAGTTGGGAAAATTTCCCAACTGTTCTGTGTTCAGCTTTGGGAAAGATTTGGTTCATCGTGGCGAAAGTTTGAAAAACTGGGGTTTTCTGAATTTGGCACGGTCTCTGCAATCTGTCCGGCATCTGCAGGAAAGCCTGCGGAACCAAACAAACCAAAGGAAATGACCATGACCAACCAGAACTCTTTCACCAGCAAGGCCACTGCCGCAGCTTCGGCCCTGTTCATCTCGCTGCTGCTGATCACCGGCACCGTCACCACCCCGCAGACCGCCAATGCCAGCACCGTTACCCTGGGCGAAACCGCATGAGCGCGCTGGAACACAAGGATACCGACATGACCACCCGCAGCGGATTTCATCTCGACAAGACCAACGGCAAATTCATGGGCGTCTGCGCCGGCATGGCCAGCTCGTTCGGCTGGGACGTCAATGTGGTTCGCATCGGCTTTGCGCTGGGCACCATCTTCGTATTCGGATCGCTGATCCTGGTCTACCTCGCAATCGGCCTCATCGCCGATTGATCGGATCCCGGTGAGGCCCCGTTCCCTAGTGGGCGGGGCCTAAACCGCGCCGGTCTTGGCGAAAGGCGAGAAATCGGTGCCTTCGTCGAACACCTCGACCCCCTCGCGCTGCTTCAACCAGCCGACCACTGCGTAGGTTACTGGGGTCAGCAACACTTCCCACAACACTTTCAACAGCCAGTTGGTGACCATCACGGTCAGAACCTGGCTTGTGCTCCAGATCCCCAGAAACGCGATCGGATAGAAAATCACGCTGTCTATGGCCTGCCCGAATACGGTTGAACCGATCGTGCGGGTCCATAACATTTTTCCGCCGGTCAGGATCTTCATCTTGGCAAGTACAAAGCTGTTGACGAATTCACCCGCCCAGAACGCAATCACTGATGCCGCAACGATCCGCCAGGTGCTGCCGAATACGCTTTCGTAGGCGGCCTGTCCGTTCCAGCCGTCGGCGGGGGGCAACGCCACCACGACAAAGCTCATGAAGGCCATGAACACCAACGCAGCAAAGCCCACCCAGACGCAGCGCCGGGCGTTGGCATAGCCG
>JAYVKX010000398.1:0-2025 GCA_043768005.1 Novosphingobium sp.
GGCGGCGGGCTGGTCGGCGATCAGCCCGATAGTCCCAGCAATCTGCTTAGCGCGACCCGCGCCGCATTCCTGTTCGCAATCGCCCGCAATGACGATGCCCGTGCGCCGGGTGACAAGGACGCGTTGCGCGCTGCTGCTGCTGCCGCCGGGCGCCCGGCCGAGATCGAGGTCTATGCCGCCGATCACGGCTGGTGCACCATCGATGCGCCGGTTTACAACAGCGCCGAGGCGGACCGTGCCTGGGGACGGATGCTGGCGCTATTCGGCAAGCTCTAGCTGTATTCCTCCGTACTGACGCTCGCTTGCATTGCTGCGCCATAGCGCGGTCCGGCCACGGTTTGCTGGTTGATCAAGCCAGTCAGTAGGGCGGCGAGCGCTGCTGGCAATTCCCAGTCCCACCGTGCAATATTATCCTCCATATGCGCGATCGAGCCGGTGCCTGGGATCGTCACGATATGGTTGCCACGTGACAGCACCCAGGACAGCGAAAGCTGTGCCGGGGTAACCCCTGCTTCGGCGGCAAGTGCGTCAAACTGGTCGATCAGCGCGAGATTCTTGGGCCAGTTCTCGGCGTTGAACCGCGGCATGGTCCGGCGGAAGTCGGTTTCGGGCAAGTCCGCCACATTCCGCACGCCATTGGCCAGCGCGCCGCGCCCGACGGGTGAAAACGCCACAAAAGTCGTGCCAAGCTCGGCGCAGGCATCCAGCACCGCGATCTCGGGGTTGCGAGTCCAGAGCGAATATTCGGTTTGCATCGCCGCCACCGGATGGACCGCATGGGCGCGCCGCAAGGTTTCGGCGCTCATTTCGGACAGGCCGATATGGCTGATCTTTCCGGCTGCCACCAGTTCGGCCATCGCCCCCATCGATTCCTCGATCGGCACGGCGAAATCGGGCCGGTGCATGTAATAAAGATTGATATGATCGGTTTGCAGCCGGGTCAGCGATAGATCGATCGAGCGGCGGATTGCCTCCGGGCTGCAATCAACCCCGCGCCTCGCGCCATCGACGACAATGCCCATTTTGGAAGCGAGGAAGTACGCGTCCCGTCTGCCCTTGATGGCTTTGCCCAGCAGCGTTTCATTGTGGCCCAGCCCATAGATGTTGGAAGTATCAAGATGGTCATAACCAAGATCGAGCGCCCGGTTGAGCAGCTTGATCGCGGCCTCCTCGGAAGGGGGGACGCCATAGGCCCAGGATAGGGACATGCAGCCAAGTCCGACCGGATTGACCAGCCTGCCGCCCAATCTGCGCTGTTCGATCATGCTTGTATCGTCCCCTGATTGTTGCATGGCTGGTGTGGCCGCGTTGCAGGGCAATTGCAGGGCCGTTGCAGGGCCGTTGCACTGTAACGTTCTGGCGTGATCCGCGTATGAAATCCGGTTCCGCTTGCTCCGCACCGCGCCCGCGCTACCATGGCAGACTTGATCCTGTAAGGTGAATTTCGATGGGCGGTTTTCTGATTGCGCTGGTGGTGGCGGTGTTCCTGTTCTTGCTGATGGGCGTTCGCGTTGTGCGGCAGGGCTATGTCTATACGATTGAACGGCTTGGCAAATTCTCCCTCGCGGCGCATCCCGGGCTGCATCTGATCATCCCCTTCATCGATCGGGTTGGCCACAAGATCAACGTGATGGAACAGGTGCTCGACATTCCGGGGCAAGAGATCATCACCCGCGACAATGCGATGGTCGGCGTCGATGCGATCGTGTTTTTTCAGGTGCTTGATGCGGGCAAGGCAGCCTATGAAGTCTCCAACCTCTATGTGGCGATCATGCAGCTCACCACCACCAATCTGCGCACGGTGATGGGCTCAATGGACCTTGATGAAACCCTGTCAAAACGCGATGAAATCAACGCCAAGTTATTGAATGTAATCGATCATGCCACCATTCCCTGGGGCGTGAAGATCACTCGGATCGAGATCAAGGACATCCGCCCGCCCGCCGATATCTCCAACGCCATGGCCCGCCAGATGAAAGCCGAACGCGAAAAACGCGCGAATATTCTCGAGGCAGAAGGTGCCCG
>JAYVKX010000399.1:0-3624 GCA_043768005.1 Novosphingobium sp.
ACGTTGATCACGGTCGCCATGTCACAGTTCCTTCAATGGGACGGATGTGATCGACGAACAGTTTTGATTCGGGTCCGGGTCGCAGCCGTCTGCTGAGGCTTGTAAAAGCTCGCGGTCGGCTCATTTGGCCGAGTCGCATGCGACCTGAGAAAGATCATTAGTCTTTGGTTAACTATATGGCAACCATTTGTTTGCTGATTGCCTTCTCATATTCGAGCGAGGCTATCTTAAATGCTGCTCTGTCCGATCATTCTCACAAAAAAAGTAACTTAATTCATTGTTCAGTTCAACTTCGGCTTTACGCAATTTTACGCAAATGATTCAAGACTCTGGCTAATCCGTCGTGCCGTTCTGTGCCAGCCGGACCGGACTTGGCCACGGCCTGCCCGTCGCCCAATCATTACCCCACAGCAAAACAGCGCGCGCAAAGCCGCCGCAACGGCGTGTCTATGGCAAATATCTTTGAATTTTCAGCAAAAATATGGTGCCGCTTAGAGGATTCGAACCTCTGACCCCATCATTACGAATGATGTGCTCTACCGACTGAGCTAAAGCGGCATACTTGCTGATATGCGCTTACCGGCGGCGAGGCCGGTATCGCAAGCAGGAAGTTGGAGGCCCGAGCCGGAATCGAACCGGCGTGCGAGGATTTGCAGTCCTCTACGTAACCACTCCGCCATCGGGCCTTACGCCCCTGCGGGAAGCCCGCAAGGAAGCGCGCCCCTAGCCGAGGGGCCCGGCAAGCGCAACGGGATTCATGCCACCCGGGTAAAGCTCAGGCTGCGCTGAACCGGATCAACCTGATCAAGCCGCACCCGGATGGCGGCGCCGGGCACCACATCATGGGCACTCGTGCGGGCCACCACCGGCAGATCACACAGCTGGAACCGCGCGCCATTTTCACCGATATCGGTGACGACAGCCGCGAAATTCTCCCCCTCGCGGCCGTTCAGCATGGCGGTTTCAGCCAGATCGATCACTGCCCGTTCCACCTGACCGCTGCGCGCACCGGCCTTGGCCATCACCGCGGGAAGCCGGGTGAAGGCCTCGCTCACTGCGGCCGGCACCGGCTGGCCGCCCGCCACCGCCAGCGCGGCGCGGATGACATAGCGATCCGCCAGCCGCCGCAGCGGCGCGGTGGCATGGGCATAGGTCGCCGCCATCGCCGCATGCCAGGGGATTACGCCCGGCTGATAGGGCAGGTAAGACGCGCCCTGCCCCGCGCGGCGTACCGCCAGCATGAAGGCGCCGTGGCGCGGATCGGCTGGATTGAGGGTCTTTTCAAACTGGGCAAGCGGGGCAGCATCTGGCCAGGCCAGGCCAAATGCCCGCGCGGTTTGCCGCAGGCGCTTTGTGGCAAATTCATCCGGTTCGGCCATTACCCGGAACAATCCGGTGCCCGCCGCCTGCAGCGCATCGGCCACCGCCAGATTGCTCGCCAGCGACATTGCGGCGTTGCGGGTTTCGGATGGCAGCAGCGGGCGAAAGCGCAGGGTGAACTTGCCCGCGCCCGGTGCTTTCTCAACCTCTTGTTCGGGCGGATCGACCCGGGCGGCACCGCGCCGATCCTCGGCATCGGTGATCCGCCGGGCAAGCTCGATGAAGCCTGCGGGCAGCTGCTCATCGCGCACGCCATCATAGGCAAGCTTGGCGCGGCTGCGGATGATCGCCCGTTCCACCCCTTCCAGCTTGACCGCGCCATCGGGGGCCACGCGGGTGGTGAAAATCACCGCGGGACGCGGTCCATCGGGCAGCAGGCTGGCCGCGCCTTCGGCCAGCACCGGCGGATAGAGTCCGGCCTTGCCATCGGGCAGATAGGTCGTCTCGCCGCGCTTCCACGCCTCGATATCCAGCGGATCGCCATCATCCACGAACCAGGTGACATCGGCGATGGCATAGCGCAGCAGCAGATCGGATCCCGCGGCCTCAATCGCAAAGGCCTGATCCAGATCGGTCGAGCTGGCCGGATCGAGCGTTACGAACGGAATGGCGGTGCGGTCCGCGTGCGCGCTCGGCTCGCGCTTTGCAGCGGTTTCGGCCGCGGCCAGCACCGGGGCCGGGAAACTGGCGGGAATGCGAAACTGGGCGCGGATTTGCGCCAGGCCATCGGCCAGCAAGCGATCCGGATCGCGGATTGCCCTCATGGTCTCTCCATTACTTTTGCGCTGCCCTCAGCGCGCTGAACCGGCTGATCAGCCAGCTGCGGAATACTGAAATGGCGGGATCCGCCAGATCATCGGCATGGAGCTTGAGGTAATAGCCATAGCCATCCTCGATCACCGCATCATAGGGCATGGCAAGCTGGCCTGCGGCGATTTCGGCGGCGAACATATCGACATCGCCCAGGATCACCCCGCCCGAGGTCATGGCATATCTGGCCGAGGCAATCGCGGTATCGAAGGCCAGGCCCGCCCCGGTAGGCAGGCTGATCCCGCAGCTCCGCAAATAGGCCGCCCACAAATGCTCGCGCGGCTGATTGTCGAGCTTCAAATGGAGCAGTTCCTGCCCGGCGAGGAATTCCTCCAGACCAACGCCGTCTCCCGCCGCGGCGGTTTGCGGCGAGCACAGCGGCGCAACCCGGACCAGCCACAGCAGATCGGTGATCTGATCATCGATATTGGGCCGATCATAGACAATCGCCATATCGAGATCGGTGGCGGGCAGGCCGGTGACATTGGCGCTGGAAACATCGATCCGGATTTCGGGATGATCGCGGTGAAATTCACCCAGCATCGGCATGAATTGCTGGTGGAGCAACGACGGCGGCACATGCAGCCGCATCGCCCGGCCGGGCAGGCTGCTATCGCGGATCGCATTCATCGTCTGCTCGATCCGGTCGAGCGATTTGCTGACCACGCCAAGCAACTCTGCCCCTGCCGGGGTCAGCATCAGCCCGCCGGTGTCGCGATCAAGCAGCCGTTTGCCCAGCAGATCTTCAAGCCCGCCAACGTGCCGGCTCATCGCGCTTTGCGATACCGATAGCGCCGCCGCGCCCCCGGTGAACGACAAATGCCGGCCCACCGCTTCAAACGCACGCAAGGCGTTGAGCGGCAACCAGCGGCGGTTCATGGCACCTTTGTTCGCGATTCCCTTGGCCTTCCTGCGCTTGGCTGCGGCCGATATGGCGGACTGCAGATAGCCTGACTTTTTGACATAGGGCTATGCCAAAAGATGATTATGCCGCGCGATTGCACTCGGCCACAATCGCATTCGAAAAAAGTGGGAGAGCGTGATGTCAGACCTGGCCTGGATTGCCAGCCAATTTGCTGCGCGCCGCGCGGATCATACGCTGCCGCAGGGGCTCTATACCGATCAGCGCGCCTTTGCTTTCGATATGGCCGCGATCTATGGGCAGAGCTGGCTGATGGCCGGGTTTGAGTGCGAACTGCCCAAACCTGGCAGCTATATCTCGCTGATGGTCGGCCAATGGCCGGTGCTGATAACCCGCGATCGCCACGGCGATATCCGCGCCTTTCACAACAGTTGCCGCCACCGCGGTTCGGTGCTGTGCCAGCCGGGTCACGGCGCAGCGGCGCGGCTGGTCTGCCCCTATCACACTGGACCTATGATCTGGATGGCTCGCTGCTGGCGGCAGGCCGGATGCCGACCGGGTTTGACAAGGGC
>JAYVKX010000400.1:0-8132 GCA_043768005.1 Novosphingobium sp.
TGCTGCGCGCTTAGCGGCAATTCCGGCACCCGGATCACCGACCACAGGATCGTGCTGAGCGACAGCACTGCACCGATGGTGAAAACGATGTGCACCGTCTGCGGAATATTATTCGCGCCCAATGCGTCCTTGTTGATCCCCAGCAGCCCGACCAGCAGTGCCGGAGTGCCCAGCGCCAGACATTGGGCAAGGCCCGTAAAGGCGCTTTGCGTCAGGAAGCCGACATTGTGCTGATCTTCATTCAGCCGGTCACTGACATAGGCGCGATAGGGCTCCATGGTGACATTGTTGCCAGCATCCAGGATCCACAGCAGGCTGGCGGCCATCAGGATGCTTTGCGCCAGCGGCATCAAAAACAGACCGAGCGAACACAGAATCGCGCCGACCAGGAAATAGGGGGTCCGCCGTCCCCAGCGCGAATTGGTCCGATCGCTCATCGCGCCGATAATCGGTTGGATGATCAGCCCGGTCATCGGCCCGGCCAGCTGGAGAATCGGCAGGGCGGCTTCATTGGCGCCAAGGTAGGAATAGATCGGGGCCATATTGCCCTGCTGCAACCCGAAGCTGAATTGCAGCCCCAGAAAACCAAGGTTCATCTCGATAATCCGCAACAACGAAAGCCTCGGTTTGGTTCCCCCGGTGGCAACCTGCAGCGGCATTGGCTGAGCCATGACTTCATCCTCCACACTGCCTTTTGCGGCAGCTTGGTGTAACGTCCTAGGGCAAACCGAAACAATCTCAACAATCGATTGCATTTTTTCCATTGCAATCGATTGCGTATCGTGGGAAAGAGTATCTCGAACCTGCAATTCGTAGGTCGAGTCCATGAAATCCTTTGGGAGGGATTATGAAAAAATCTGTACTTAAGAGCTGCGTTTCGCTGGCCTCGCTGGCGATCGTGGGGCTCAGTGCCGTTCCGGCCTTCGCGCAGGATGCCGCCGCACCGGCTGAAGAAGAGGCCTCGGGGCTCGACGCAATCGTGGTCACGGCTTCGGGCCGCGACAAGACCCAGCTCAACAGCTCAGTCTCGGTCACCAGCATCAACGCTGACCTGATCGAAGATTTCAAGCCCAGTTCGGAAGCAGAAATCTTCCGCATGATCCCGGGCATTCAGGTGGCCGGCACCACAGGGCCCGCGGGCAACTCCAACATTGCGGTTCGCGGACTTCCCGTGGCAACCGGCGGCTCGCCCTTCGTGCAGCTGCAGGAAGATGGCCTGCCGACCGTATTGTTCGGCGATATCCAGTTCGGTAACAACGATTACTGGACTCACTTCGATGCGTCGGTTGCCAATGTCGAAAGCGTCCGTGGCGGCTCATCTTCAACCTTCGCCTCGCAGGCACCGGGCGCAGTCATCAACTACATCAGCCACACCGGCAGAAAAGATGGCGGCTACATTCAGCTCAACAAGGGCATCAACTTTGACGAGAACAAGGTTGATTTCCGCTATGGCGGCCATCTCAACGACAGTCTCTATTTCCACGTCGGCGGCTATTTCAAGAGCGGCCGGGGCCCGCTGCACTCTGGCTATAACGTCAGCGACAGCTATCAGGTGAAGGCCAACATCACGAAGGAATTCGATGGCGGCAATGGCTATATCCGGTTCCTGTTCAAGCTGGCTGATACGCAAGAGCCGAACTACCCCGGTGGTCCGGCCCTGGCGACGATCAGCGGCGGCAAGATCAGCAACATCCATGCCTTTGCAGGCTATGATCCGCGCAAGCAGGCCAACATCTCGATCTATAATCAGACGATGAAGATCGTGAACCGCGATGGCGTGCTGGAAAACATCGATCTTGATGGGATCACCACCAATTCGAAGTCGATCCAGAACCAGTTCCATTATGAATTCGATGGCGGGATCAAGATCGATAACAATATGCGCTGGACCGACATGAGCGGTGCTTTCTCCAGCGCGTTCCTCAATGTTTCCAAGACTTCCGGTGTAATTGGCTCAACCGTCAATGGCCAGGTCGTCGGATCGCTGCGGTATACCAGTGGGCCCAACGCGGGGCAGACCTATACCGGCACCTATATCAACAATAACGCCAACTTCCGCACCAACATCCGCGATATCGGCAGCTTCACCAATGATCTGGCCGTCTCGGGCAAGTTCGATGCGGGCATGGGCACGGTTACGGCGCGCGCTGGCTGGTTCTACATGAACCAGAAGATCGCGATGGATTGGCACATCAACAAGGCCTTCGCTGAAATCAGCGGTAACAACCCATCAAACCTTGATCTTTACACTGCGGCTGGCGCCAAGCTGACCCAGGACGGGATCGCCGGTTACAACAACAATTGGGGCGATTGCTGCGCCCGCGATTACAGGCTGGGCTATGCCGACAACGCCGGCTACCTCAGCCTTGATCTTGATAATGACAGCTTCGATCTGGATGGCAGCGTCCGGTTCGATAACGTCAAGGCAACCGGCGTGGCCCAGCAGGGCGGCGCGGAATTCAACACCATCGTTGGCGGCGTTGCGATCCCCACGATCCTCGCCAATGGCAAGCGTGAAGTGCTCAACTACTCACGCAACTACATGTCGTGGTCGGTTGGCGGGCTCTACAAGGTCAGCTCCAATACCAGCGTGTTCGTCCGTGCCTCGCGCGGCGGCCGTTTCAATGCTGATCGCCAGACTTTGGGCGGGAAGTTCCGCGCCGATGGCGGGCTGTGCACCGGTGCTGAGGCAAAGGCCGGTACGCAAGGTTGCGCTGCCGATGGCGTCACCCCTTCGGTTGATTTCGTCAATCAGTATGAGCTGGGCGTCAAAACCCGGGGCGATCTGGCTGGCGGCCGCTTCACTGGCGAACTGACCCTGCTCAAGGGCAACTTCAAGCAGAGCACCTTCGAGCTTTCGGCCACGAAGTGCCCCGGCGGTGCCGGTGGCTGCGTCATCGATGCCAAGTATAAATCATACGGGGCAGAACTGTTCGCAACCTACCAGAACGGCGGTTTCTCGCTGGTGACTAACGCCACCTACTCGAAGGCGACGCGCGCCGGTTCGGGATCGACGGTGTTCAGTCGTTCGCCGAACCTGCCTGACCTCAGCTACACGCTGTCGGCCAGCTATGACATCGGCGATATGGCGACGTTCGGCATCAACACCACTGGCCAGACCGGCACGCTGGGCGATGATGGCAATCGCTATCCGGGCAGCGCCACGATCGGTGCGGTCCTGCGGGTCCGTCCGGTTAAGAACCTTGAATTGGGTCTGCAGGCCTACAATCTGTTCAACAAGTACGATCTGCGCGGGCCAGGCAATGTGGTCGATGCAGGAGCCGGCTTGATTGCAGGCGGCGCGGCGCTGGGCCGGACCTTCACCGGTTCGATCCGCTACAGCTTCTAAAGCTTGGGGGGCCCGGCGATGTAGCCTTGGCTATCCCCGCCGGAACTGAGGAGGGGGGGCGACTGCGGTTGCCCCCCTTTTTCGTTGCTGCCATTGTGTAGCCATGAACGGTGCTGGCATGAGCAGTGACAACGATAGGCTGATCGCTGACTTGCGCGCTGCGGCGCAAAGCTTGTGCGGGCTGCGCGATCTGCCGCCGGGTGAATGCGCTCGTCTGCAGAATCTGGCGCGACACGGCCTGGCGGCGGGCTGGGCGGGGGAAGTGATCCCGCTGATCGCCGCGCTATCCCGCCTGCTTCCTGCTGACAGCGAGATTGCCAAGCTGCACGGCATTGCCCTGCGGTTGGAACAGCGATTGACCGAAGCAGCGGCAGTATTTGCGGCCGCTCGCGCTGCCGGGGCAGATGATCCAGCGCTGCTGCAAGGGTTGGCCCAGACCAGCTACGAGCTGGGCCTGCCTGCTGCCCACCTGTTTGGCCAGGTCGGGCAGGCCATGCCCGGTAATCTTGAAGTGCTGCGCCTGCGGGCTGCGGCAATGGCCAGCGAAGGCGATGCCGCCGGGGCAGAAGCGCTGCTTGAAGCGGCGCTGGCGACAAATCCCGCCTGGCTTGATGGCCATCGGGCAATTTCCACGCTGCGCTGGACCGGGGCCGGGCAGACGCGGTTTGCCGATAGCTATGCCGCCGCCTGTGCCGCGCAGCCGGGCAATCCTGAACTGTGGCTCGGCTGGTTTCGGGCGCAGGCGCAAATCCGCGATTGGGCTGCGGCGCGGGCGGTGCTGGATGCGGCGCAAGCGGCGCTGGGCGAAACCCCCGCGCTGCTGGCCGCGCGGCTGTTCATCGCCTGCGAGGCGCGCGATGAGCCTGAGGCTGAGCGGCTGCTGGCGCGCACTTCTGCCATTCAAGGCGAGGCGATCAGCCTGTGCCGGATCCGCCATCTGCTGCGCCATCACCGCTTCAAACAGGCAGAGGCCATTGCTCTGCCCCTGCTGATCACCCCCTCTGCGCCGTTGATCTGGCCCTATCTGTCGCTGATCTGGCGGATGATGGGCGATGCGCGGGCCGAATGGATCGATCGGCCCGATCAGTTCATCCGCTCGGTCGAGGTGGAAATATCGGCGGGCGAATATGCCGAGCTGGCCGGGGTGCTGCGCGGCTTGCACATCATGCAGCGCCCCTATCTGGAACAATCGGTACGCGGCGGCACCCAGACCGATCGTTCGGTGATCCTGCGCCACGAACCGATCATCCAGCGGACCCGCGCCGCCTGGCTTGAGGCGATCCGGGGCTATGTAGCAGCGCTGCCCCCATTCGAGCAGGGCCATCCGCTGCTGGGGCTTCCACGCGGCGAGCTGCTGGTTGAGGGCAGCTGGTCGGTCCGGCTGCTCAGCCAGGGCTATAATGTGCCGCATAATCATCCGGCGGGCTGGCTCAGCACGGCCTTTTATATTGCGCTGCCAACGCCCGAAGCGATGGGCCCGCCGCCTGCCGGACATATCGCCTTTGGCACCCCGCCCGAAGAGCTGGGGCTGGATCTGCCTTCCTACTGCACGATCCAGCCAAAGTTTGGTCAGACCGCGATCTTTCCCGCGACAATGTGGCACCGGACCATGCCGTTCGATGATGGGGAGCGGCTGGTGCTGGCGCTGGATGTGCGGCGACCACGGCATTGAAGTGTTGCAATCGATTGTTATTGCCGCCTGCGGCGATCCCCGGCATGGGTGAAGGTAAGGAGAGGCTAGCGTGACGACAAGCGACGTGACGACGAATGATCTGACTTCAAGTGACAAGTCCATTCGATCGGTGGTGATCGTCGGCGGCGGGACCGCTGGCTGGATGACCGCAGCGGCGCTGGCCAATGCGCTGCGGGCGAAATGTTCTGTCACGTTGATCGAATCCGATGAAATCGGCACCGTTGGGGTGGGCGAGGCAACAATTCCCCCGATCCAGACCTTCAACCAATCGCTGGGGATTGATGAGAACGAGTTCGTCAAGGCGACGCAGGGTTCGTTCAAGCTGGGGATCGAATTTGTCGATTGGGGCAAGCAGAACCACCGCTATTTCCACCCGTTCGGAACCTATGGCCGCAATTTCGATCTGGTCCCGCTCCATCAATATTGGCTCGATGCTCATGCGCGGGGCAATGCGCCGGAACTGCCGGATCTGTGCATGGCCTGGGCTGCGGCCAAGCGCGGAAAATTCGCGCGGCCTTCGCCCGATCAGCGCAATGTGCTGTCAACCTATGACTATGCTTATCACTTCGATGCCGGGCTCTATGCGCGGTATTTGCGCGGCTATGCCGAACAGCGCGGGGTCACAAGGGTCGAGGGCAAGATCGCCGATGTCGCGCTGAACGGAGAAAGCGGCTTTGTTGAGGCGGTGACGCTGGAGGATGGCCGCAGCTTTTCAGGCGATCTGTTCATCGATTGCTCGGGCTTTCGCGGGCTGCTGATCGAGGGCGCGCTGGAAACCGGCTATCTCGACTGGACGCGCTGGTTGCCGTGCGACCGCGCGATGGCGGTGCCCTGTAAAAAGGCGGGGGGTGAAAAGGCGGGCGAGTTTACCCCCTATACCCGCTCCACCGCGCGTGAGGCAGGCTGGCAGTGGCGCATCCCGCTGCAGCACCGCACCGGCAATGGCTATGTCTATTGCAGCAGCCATATCAGCGATGACCAAGTGACCGAAACGCTGCTGGCCAATCTGGATGGCAAGGCGCTGGCTGATCCCAAACCGCTGCGCTTCACAACCGGGCGGCGCAAGCTGTTCTGGAATCGCAATGTGATTGCGATCGGCCTTTCGGGCGGGTTTATGGAGCCGCTCGAATCAACTTCGATCCATTTGATCCAGGCCGGTATTTCAAAGCTTTTGGCGCTGTTCCCGGATCGCGATTTCGATCCCCTGGTGACCGAGGAATACAACCGTATCGCGATCAATGAGTTTGAACGGATTCGCGATTTCATCATCCTGCACTACAAGCTGACCTCGCGCACCGACAGCGAGCTGTGGCGCTATTGCGGGGCGATGGAGGTGCCCGATACGGTCACCTGGAAGATCGAGCATTTTCGCCGCTATGGGCGCTTGCTGGCGCGCGATGCGGATCTGTTCGGCCCGCCCAGCTGGCTCGCGGTCCATGTCGGGCAGGGCAATCTGCCCGAAGCGACCGATCCGCTGCTGGCCCACCGCGCTGATGATCGCGGGGTCTGGCTGGCCAAGCTGGCAAGCACCTTGTCCAACGCTGCCGGGGCTATGCCAAGCCATCAGGTGTGGATCGATCAGCATTGCAAGGCGCCGCCGCTGTGATCCGCGCTTACCGATCGGCAAAGGCATAGGGCGCCGCGCCTCGGTGATAATCATCGGGCAACATCTGGCGGCCAATCGGCGGCGCAGACCGCGCCGGGCATTCGATCCGCTGGCACAGCCGGCACGTAACCCCGATAGGCGTGGCCTTGTCCGGGGTCAGTTCCGGCTGCAACCGGGCATAGATTACCTGGGGCGCTTGTTCAGCCGCACAGCCCAGCGCGACGGCGCGTTCCACCCGCGGCGTGCCAAACCCGCCGCCGCCTGCCGTCACTGTCCGCGCGATCGAGAGAAAGCGTTTGCCATCGGGCAGCTCAAGCCATTGGGTAATGATCTGGCGGGGGGTGGAGAACACATGATGCAGGCTCCACAGCGGACAGGCCCCGCCGTGGCGCGCAAACGGAAACCCCGCCCCGTCGAGGCGCTTCGAGACATTACCGGCCCGGTCCACCCGGATGAAAAAGAACGGCACCCGCTCCTTGCCCGGCTTTTGGAGCGTGGTCAGCCGGTGGGCTACCTGTTCAAAACTGGTGCCGAACGCCCGGCCCAGCGCCTCGATATCATAGGCCCGCGCCTCGGCCGCCTTGGCAAAGGCATCATAAGGCATGACGATGGCTGCTGCGGCATAATTGGCCAGCGCGCGGCGGGCGTAGAGCCTGATTTCATCATTGGCGAAATTGCCATCCTTCAGCGCGGCATCGATGGCCCGGCGCAGCTCGATATAGGCGAGCTGCAGGGCGAGCTGGAAGTTCTGGCTGGCGGTATCCAGCGCATCATCGAGCAGGATCTCGCTGCGGTGGCGATCATAGCGCCGCATGGAACCGGCCAGCACCTCTGCCGGCAAGCGGCGGACGCGCAGATTGTGGCGGGTGCCCAAATAGGCGGTCAGGCTGCCTGCCACGGCAATATGCCCGGCGATTGCTTCTGCCGCTTCATCCAGCGCGGGGAAGCAATTGTGCCGCGCGGCAAGAAAGCGCTGAACCTCGGCCACCGGATCGGCGGAATCGGCGCCCTCTGGCGCTTGCCCACCGCGATCGGCCAGTTCCAGCTGGCGTTCGGCCCAAGCCGTATGCAGCCGCAGGAACGCCTCGCTGATCCCCGGAAAGCTGGTTGCCACGTCGGATATTTCCAGCGCGGGCAGATCGATATCGGCAAACATCGGATCCTTCAGCGCCGCCGCTAGCCGCGCGGCATAGTCCGCCCCGCCATCGCCCGCGATATCGGACAGATCCATCCGGTAGGTGCGCGCCAATCGCAGCAGCAGATCGGCGGTCAGCGGCCGCTGGTTGCGTTCGAGCAGCGCGACATAAGAGGCGGAGATATCCAGATCATTGGCGACCTGCGCCTGGGTCAGCCCCAGCTCGCGCCGCAAGCGCTTGAGCCGGGGGCCCATATAGACGGAGCGTTCACTCGGCATGGTCAGGCTTCCAGATTGTACAGTTTTTACAACTATACAATGAAATCCTGTAAAGTCTGACAAGTCAACC
>JAYVKX010000401.1:0-7754 GCA_043768005.1 Novosphingobium sp.
GGGCGGCGCGCGGGTGATGGTCACCGAAGTCGATCCGATTTGCGCGCTGCAGGCGGCGATGGAAGGCTATGAAGTCGTCACCATGGAAGAGGCGGTCACCCGCTGCGATATTTTCGTCACCGCCACCGGCAATGAAGATGTCATCACCGCCGAACATATGAAGGCGATGAAGAACATGGCGATCGTCTGCAACATCGGACATTTCGATAGCGAGATCCAGATTGCCGCGCTGGATAATTACAAATGGACCGAAGTGAAGCAGGGCACCGATCTGGTTGAATTTCCCGCCAAGGACGGAGAAGAGGCCAAGCAGATCCTGATCCTGGCCAAAGGCCGGCTGGTCAATCTGGGCTGTGCCACAGGGCACCCCAGCTTTGTCATGTCGTCCAGCTTCACCAATCAGGTGCTGGCGCAGATCGAACTGTTCACCAAGAACGCCGATTACAAGAACGAAGTCTATGTTCTGCCCAAGCACCTCGATGAAAAGGTCGCCGCGCTCCACCTTGAAAAGCTGGGGGTGAAGCTGACCACGCTGAGCAAGAAGCAGGCCGATTATATCGGCGTGCCGCTGGCCGGGCCGTTCAAGCCAGATCATTACCGGTATTGATTTTCCGTCGTTCCCGGCTTGACCGGGGACCGCTGGCCGCATCGATGCAAGGGTGCAATGATGAGGCCAGCGGTCCCGGATCAAGTCCGGGACGACGATTGCAGCCGCGCAAAGCTTGCCAATATCCACGCCCCCGCATAGCTGGACTGCATGATCCTTTCCCAGACCGCGCTTGTCCTGATCGGGCTGCTGCTGGCGGCGTGGACGCTGGCCGCCGGTTGGGCGGTGCTGTCTGCGCAGGGCAAGGCCCGGCGGCTTGAGGCGGGGCAGCGCCATGCGCGCCGCTTGTCGCGGATGGTGGATGAATCGCCTGCACTGCCGCTGCTGGTCCGCGCCGATGGCAAGATAGAGGCCCCCTCGCGGCTGGCCGGCTGGCTGGGGCTGGATGCGGTCCCGCAGTTCCTGACCGAGCTTGATGCAGGCGATAAGGGCCTCACCACCGAGCAACTGGCCGAGCTGACCGAGGCGGTGCGCCGCACCCAGAAAACCGCTGCGCCGTTCCGCATGGTCGCCACCCCGCGCGGATCGCGGCGCAGCCTGGCGCTGCGCGGGCATTTGGCCGATCCGCAGGTTTCGCCGGGCGGCGCGGCGTTGGTCTGGGTGTTCGATTTCAGCGACAGCGAGAGCGAGCTGGTCAAGCTGCGCGCCGAAGCAACCCGCGCCCGAAATGATTTTTCCGCTTTAGTCGGCCTGATCGAAGCCGCGCCGATGCCGATGTGGTTCCGCGGGCCTGATGGCACTTTGCGGTTGGCCAACACTGCCTATGTCCGCGCGGTTGGCGCAGACAGCGCCGATGCGGTGGTGGCGGCTGGAACCGAACTGATCGAATCGGTCGATGGACTGACTGCGGCACAAATTGCGGGGCAGGCAGCAGCCCTGCAGATGCCGATCGAACGGATGGTTTCTGCCACCATCGATGGCCAGCGCCGGGCGCTGCGGGTCAGCGATCTGCCGCTGGGTGAAGATGGCGTGGCTGGATACGCGGTCGATGTTGAAGATATGGAACAGCTGGCCCGTGATTTCCGGGCTTTCCGCGATGCCCAGCGCTCGATGCTCGATCAGCTTTCGGCCGGCGTCGCGCAGTTCGATGCCAAGCGTCAGCTGACCTTTGCCAATCAGCCGTTCCAGCGCATCTTTGCGCTGGGGCCAGCCGCGATGCTTGATCCCCCGCCGTTTGAGCGGTTGCTTGATATTGCCCGCGAAGCTGGGCGGGTGCCCGAAGCGCGCGATTTTCCGGCCTGGCGCCGTGAGCGTGCCGGATGGTTCATGTCGGGCGAGGCGCAGGAAGAGGCGTGGATGCTGGCTGATGGTACGCATTTGCGGATCGTCGCCCAGCCGCTGCCCGATGGCGGGCTGCTGCTGATCGCCGAGGACCGGACCGAACAGCTGCGCCTGTCGGCCACCCGCGATACGCTACTGCGGACCCGCACTGCAACGTTTGACAGTCTGTTTGAATCGCTCGCGGTGTTTGCGCCCGATGGGCGGATGCAGCTGTGGAACCGGCGTTTTGCAGCCGATTGGGGACTGGACGATGCGTTTCTCGATACCCATCCCCGGATCGAAGCACTGCTCACCCGGATCGGCGCGCGGCTGAAAAAGCCGGTGCGGGCCAAGGCGGTGGGCGATGTTATCCGCGCCGCCACGCTGGATCGCCGGCAGACCGGCGGGCGGGCCGTGCTGGCCGATGGCCGGACGCTGGAATTCGCCGGAGTGCCACTGCCTGATGGCAATGGCCTGTTGACCGTGCTTGACATCACCGATTCGCAAAAGGCCGAAACAGCGCTGCGCGAACGCAATGCTGCGCTGCTCGAAGCTGATGCCGTGAAGACGCGGTTCCTCGCCAATATGAGCTATGAATTCCGCACGCCTTTGACCTCGATCGGCGGATTTGCCGAACTGCTCGAAGCCGGGATCGGCGGAGAGTTATCTGAGGCAGGCAAGGAATATGTCGCCGCGATCCTGACCTCGGTTGAGCGATTGGGCGAACAGATCGAAAATGTCCTCGATCTGTCGCAAAGTGAGGCCGGGATGCTGCCACTGGCGGCAGAGGAGATTGAACTGCTCCCCTTCGTCACCAAAGTGGTTGAGGACCGCGCAACCCGGCTGCGTGAGGCCGGGCTGGTGCTTGATCTGCGCGGCGACAAGGGGGCAGGGCGGATCATGGGGGACAAGCGCCGCCTGGCCCGCGCCATCGGTCATGTCCTCGACAATGCAATCACCGCAACGCCCAGCGCAGGGCGCATTCTGGTCGAACTGTCGCGCCACCGCAGCAAGGGGCATGATTTTGCCCGGATCGTCATTTCGGACAACGGCCCCGGCATGGATTCGGCAACGCTGGCCCGCGCGCTCGATGGCCTCAAGATCAGCGCCGATGGCAAGGCGGTTGAGCGACGCCAGGGACTTGGCCTGCCCCTCGCGCGCCAACTGATCGAGGCCCATGACGGTTCGCTCGAACTGCTCTCGGAACTCGGGCAGGGTACCGCCGCGATCATCGAGCTGCCATGAGGCTGGAGCTGCCTGATCTCAACGCGATGCAAAGTCTTGGCAACCGCATTGCAAGGGCGTTGCAAATTGGCGATGTAATTGCGCTGTCCGGCGGGCTGGGAGCGGGTAAGACGACGCTGGCGCGGGCGATCATTGCCGGGCTTGGCTATGGCGGAGAAGTGCCCTCGCCCAGCTTTGCGATCATCGAGGTTTATGATCCGCCTACAGTGGCTATGCCATTGGTTCACGCAGATTTTTACCGGCTGAAGCATCCAGCAGAGGTGGAGGAAATCGGGCTTGATGATTACCGCCAGAACGGTGTGCTGATCGCTGAATGGCCTGAACACGCTGGCGGATTTGCGCAAGAGCCGGGCTGTCTTTCGGTTCTGCTGGAAACTGCGGAGAATGGACGCTTCGCCATTGCCCGGGCCGGTCAGAATTGGCTAGGGCGGGAGCCATGGAACTGACTTTGCCAATTGGTCTCGATGCTTTTCTTGCCGAAGCCGGCTGGGCCGATGCGGCGATCGAGCCGCTGGCCGGAGACGCTTCGTTCCGGCGATATTTCCGGATCCGCAAGGGTGAGCGCAGCGCAATGCTGATGGATGCGCCGCCGCCCTATGAAGATCCTGCGCCGTTTCTTCGTGCAGCAAAATGGCTTGATTCCAATGGAATGCGCAGCCCGCATATTCTGGCCGAGGATACCCATCGGGGCCTGGTCCTGCTTGAAGATTTCGGCGAAGTGCGGATGCGTGATTACCTCGATCAATGGCCCGCTGATGAGCGCGAGGTGTATATTTCCGCTGTTGATGCACTGGCCAATCTGCACCGGTTGCCCCCCGGCCCGTTCCTTGATTATAGCCTGGCCGAATATCAGCGCGAGGCGAAATTATTCGTCGATTGGTATTGCACGGCACAAAATCTCTATGTCGATGGCCCCGGCTTTACCGCGGCTTGGGAACAGGTGCTCGGCCAGCTGTTGCCACGGCAGCGCGTAGGGGTGACGGTGCTGCGTGATTATCATTCTGAAAACATCATGTTGCTTGGCTCTTTGCAGAAACAGGGTCTGCTTGATTTTCAGGACGCACTGATTGGCCACCCTGCCTATGATCTGGTTTCGCTGCTGCAGGATGCCCGCCGCGATGTCTCGCCCGAGCTTGAGACGGAGATGTTCGATCATTATGTTCGGGAAAGCGGTGCGGGGGAGGGTTTCTTCAGCGATTACGCGAGGTTAGGCGCGCAACGCAACGCCAAGATCATCGGCATTTTCGTCCGGCTGTCGAAGCGCGATGGCAAGCCGCGTTACCTCGATCTGATCCCCCGGGTCTGGGCCTTGCTCGAGCGCGATCTGGCGCATCCGGCGCTGGCCCCGGTGGCACGCTGGTTCGATGCCAATATCCCGGCCGAATTGCGCGCCGCAGGCGGGGGAAGCTTCGCGGCATGACCAAGCGCCCGCTGGCCAGCGATACGGCGATGATTTTGGCGGCTGGTCTTGGCAAACGGATGCGTCCGCTGACTGCGACCCGGCCCAAACCGCTGGTCCATGTCGCGGGAAAGCCGCTGATCGATTATAGTCTGGACAAGGTGGTTGATGCCGGGATCGGGCGGGCGGTGGTCAATGTTCATTATCTGGCCGATGCGCTGGAAGCCCATCTGGGCTCGCGCAAAGCCCCGCAAATCGACATTTCGGATGAGCGTGACTTGCTGCTGGAAACCGGCGGCGGTATGCTTAAAGCGCTACCGCTGCTGCCCGATCCGTTCTTCTGCATCAACAGCGACAATATCTGGCTGGATGGCCCGCGCGATGCGTTTCGCGAATTGTCCCACGCGTGGAAGCCCGAGGAGATGGACGCGCTGCTGCTGGTGACGCCGCATGCCCGGGCGCGCAATTATGTGGGCAAGGGCGATTTCCACCTTGATCCGCATGGCAGGATCAGCCGCCGCCGCACTAGCCGGATCGCGCCATTTATCTACACCGGCATCCAGCTGGTTTCGCACAATCTGCTGCGCGATGCGCCGGACGGGCCATTTTCAACCATGGTGTTGTGGGAACGCGCGATGACCGAAGGACGGCTGTACGGACTGGTCCATACCGGCGACTGGTTTGAAGTGGGCGAGCCGGGCTCGATAGCGCCAACCGAGTTGCTGCTGTCCGGTGGCTGAGCGGGCCGGACCCCAGCTCTACTCCATCGCCGCGCACCGCGGCTTTGCCGATGCGCTCGTCGCCGGGCTGATCCCGCGATATTCCGAACCGGATTTCGGCCTGGCCCGGCTGACCCTGCTGCTGCCGAACCGCCGTGCAGAGCGGATCGTGACCGAAGCCTTTATCCGCCTGTCAGGCGGCGGGTTGTTGCTGCCGCGCATGGCGGTGGTGGGCGATCTGGATATCGATGAAACATTGGGCCCGCTGCTCGATCCGCTGGGCGCAGGAGCGCAGGTTCCGCCCGCCGCTGATCCGGTGCGGCGCTGGCTGCGATTGGCGGAAATTCTGCGCGAAGTGATGGGCGATGCTGCTCCGCACGGGGCCTCGCTGCTCCGTCAGGCTTTCGAGGCCGGGCGGACAATGGACCGGCTGCTGATCGAAGGGATTGGCCCGGAAGAGCTATTGTCCGAACGGGTGATCGGCATCGTTGGCGATCAATCGGATCATTGGCGAAGCTCGGTGAGCGATTTTGCCAAGCTGCAACTGATCTGGCAGGCCGAGCTGACCGCGCGGGGCGAAGTTGATGCCGCAACCCGGCGCAATCTGCTGTTCGATCACGCCGCCCGGCGCTGGAAGGATAATCCCCCGCCCAATCCGATTGTGGCCGCAGGTGTAACCAGCGCCTCGCCCGCCTTGGCGCGGCTGCTGCGCGTCGTGGCTGAATTGCCGCGCAGCGCGGTGATCCTGCCCGATCTGGATCTGGTGCTGGATGATGCGGTCTGGGCTGCGCTGGGCGTGGCCGGTTCTCCTGAAGCGGCAGGCGATCCGCCGTTTGGCGGCGCTGATGCGGTGACGCATCCGCAATATCACCTCAAGCTGCTGCTGGGCCGGATGGGCATAGCCCGCGGCGAAGTGCAGCAGTGGCACCGCGCTGGTATTGCCGCCGCCCCGCCCGAGCGGAGCCGGGCGATCTCCAGCCTGTTTCTGCCGCCCGCCGCCAGCGCCAGCTGGGTCGATCTTCCCGCTGAACGCCGCCGCCTGTCTGGTGTGCGACTGATGCAGACCGCGCATCCGGGTGAGGAGGCGCAGGCGATTGCAATCCTCATTCGGCAGGCCTTGGCAGAGCCTGAAAAACGGATCGCGCTGATCACGCCAGATCGCGGTCTGGCGAACCGGGTTGTCGCCCATCTGCGGCGCTGGGGGATCGAGGCGGACGATAGCGCTGGCCAACCTCTACCCCAGACTGCCGCCGGGCGGGTGCTGTTGCTGCTGGCAGAAGTTATGGCGCAAGCTGCCGCGCCGGTACCGCTGCTGGCTCTGCTGGAGCATCCGCTGGTCCGATCCGGGGAAGAGCGGGCCGAATGGCTGGAGCATGCCCGCGCGCTTGATCTGGCGCTGCGGGGCCCGCGTCCGGCACCAGGATTAGCGCCGCTTAAAGACGCAGTGGCGCGAATTGCCAAGCGCGACGGCAGTGCGGCTATACAGCGATGGTGGGCAGGGCTTGAACCCGTGCTGGCTGCGCTGCTGGAGCCGGTTCAGGAACTCACCCTGGCTGCGGCATTTGATCGGCTATCTGCCGCGGCAGAGACACTCAGCGGGACCGCGTTGTGGGGCGGAGCTGATGGCCGTGCGCTATCTGCCTTTGTTGAGGAGCTGCGTGAGGCAGCGCGCGAAATTGGCACAATTGTTGCCCCGCGCGATCTGCCCAATGTGCTGCGCGATGCGATGAACCGGGTTGCGGTTCGCCCGCCGTGGGGCGGGCATCCCCGGGTGGCGCTATACGGCTTGCTTGAAGCGCGGATGAGCCGGGCCGATCTGGTGATCTGCGGCGGATTGACCGAGGGCAGCTGGCCCGCGCGGCCTGCCCCCGATGCGCTGCTTCCGCCTGCTGTTCTGCGCGCGCTGGGTGTGCCGGGTCAGGAATTCCGCATTGGTCTTGCCGCGCATGATCTGGCAGCGGCACTTGGCGCGCCTGAGGTGGTGTTGAGCCATGCTCTGCGCGATGAGGGCGGCCCGGTGATCCCTTCGCGCTTTGTGCTGCGGGTGCGTGCCTTGCTGGGCGAGTTGTCTGGAAATCATGAGGAGCTTGAGGCGGTCCGCCTGGCCGGCGCGATTGACGATGCGCCGCCTGCGCCCGCCTATCCGCGCCCCGCGCCGCGCCCCGATGCGGCGCAGCGCGATGTCGGGATTGCGGTGACCGCGCTCGATCGGCTGCGCGGCGATCCGTATCAATTCTATGCGAGCGCGATCCTTGCCCTGCGCTCGCTGGATCCAATCGATGCGGATGCGACGCCCGCGTGGAAGGGCACTGCGGTGCACCGCATTCTTGAGCGCTGGCACAAAGCCGGGGGAAAATCGGGCGAACTGCTGGCGCTGGCCGAGGCTGAACTTGATACGATGAGCGCCCATCCATTGATGCGCGGGCTGTGGCGACCGCGCCTGCTGGCCGGGCTGGCGTGGATCGATGCCGAGATCACCCGGCTGCGCGACATGGAAGGCCGCGCGGTGCTGGTCAGCGAGGCG
>JAYVKX010000402.1:0-4416 GCA_043768005.1 Novosphingobium sp.
CCAAGCCGGTTCATACCGAGGCGTGGGACGTCAGCCGTTCGGACATCTATGCCGAGGACCGCTGGCAGCCGATCTTTGCCGAAATGCGCAAGGAGGCCCCGGTAAACTTCGTGACCGGAACGCCCTATGGCGATTTCTGGAACGTCACCTCGATCAAGACGATCCAGCATGTCGAATCGCTGCCCGACCTGTATTCCTCGTCGTGGGAATCCGGCGGGATCACGATTGGCGATGCCCCCGAAGATATGCCCGCCGATCGCCACCTGCCGATGTTCATCGCGATGGACCGGCCCCAGCATACCGGCCAGCGCCGCACCGTGGCCCCGGCCTTCACCCCGACCGAGATGGAGCGGATGGCCGACAGCATCCGCCAGCGCACTGCGAGCGTGCTGGATACGCTGCCATTCGGCGAGGAGTTTGACTGGGTTGAAAAGGTTTCGATCGAGCTGACCACCGGGATGCTGGCGCTGCTGTTCGGCTTCCCTTGGAAAGACCGTCATCTGCTGACGTTCTGGTCCGACTGGGCCGGCGATGTCGAGCTGGGCCTGGCCAAGGAGCTCAACGATACCCGTCACGAAATCCTACTGGAAATGGGCCATTATTTCCAGCAGCTGTGGACCGAGCGGGCGGATGCAGAGCCCACCCCCGATCTGATCTCGATGATGATCCATTCCGAAGCGATGAACCACATGAGCTTGCAGGAATTCATCGGCAATCTGGTGCTGCTGATCGTGGGCGGCAATGATACCACCCGCAACACCATGTCAGGCATTGTCCACGCGCTGGATCAATTCCCCGATCAGCGCGCGATCTTCGAGGCTGATCCAGCGGTGGTCCCCAATACGGTGCAGGAATGTATCCGGTTCGTTACCCCGCTGGCCCATATGCGCCGCACCGCCACCGCCGATGCCGATCTGTTCGGCCAACCGGTGAAAAAGGGCGACAAACTGATCATGTGGTATATTTCCGCCAACCGGGACGAGGAAGTGTTCGAAAACCCGGACAAGCTCATGGTCAGGCGCGAAAACGCACGGCGAAACCTGGCCTTTGGCTATGGCATCCACCGCTGCGTTGGCGCGCGGCTGGCCGAACTGCAGCTCAAGATTCTGCTCGAGGAAATGCACAAGCGGCGGATGCGGGTTCGGGTGACCGGCAAGGTTGAGCGGGTCCGCGCCAATTTCGTCCACGGCTTCCGCAAGCTGGACGTGACGTTGGAGAAATTCTGATGCTGCAAGACGCTCTCCCCCGCCGCCGCTTCCTTGGCTGGCTAGGTGCTTCTGCCGCGCTGCCGGTACTGGCCGCATGCGGCAGCAAAGCACAGGCGAAGGCCTTTCCGGTGCGCTTCACCCAAGCTGAGTGGCGGCGGCGCTTGACCCCGCGGCAGTTCCATATCCTGCGCCAGAAGGGCACCGAAGTACCGGGCACCTCGGCGCTGCTGGGCGAGCATCGGCGTGGGACATTTGTCTGCGCGGCAGACGGCAATCCGCTCTATGCCTCGGATACCAAATACGACAGCGGCACCGGCTGGCCCAGCTTTTGGCGGCCATTGCCCGGCGGGGTTGCGACCGGAACCGATTGGGACACCGGCCTGCCGCGCACCGAAGTGCATTGCACCCGCTGCGGCGGCCATCTGGGCCATGTGTTTGACGATGGCCCCAAGCCGACTGGCAAGCGGTATTGCATGAACGGCGATGCGATGATGTTCCGCCCGGCCTGAAATTGAATTTTTTCTAGCGCAGCCCTGCTGCAAGGCTGGCCAATGCCATCAACGGCAGGGCCGGAACCACCGCCAGCGCCATCGCGGCAAAGGCGGGGATGCGCTGTACGGGCCGCCGCATCGCCTGCGCCGCGCGCAGCCAGCGGCGCGTCTGCCAGGCCAGCGGCACCGCAGCCAGCGCGCAGGCGATCCCCGATGCCGGGGCATTGAATAGCGAAATCAGCACCGCCCCGGCCAGGATGCCCGTATATTCCAGCCAGAACCGCGCCAGCCAACCGTGCGATTGCCCGCACAGCCGCAGCGCCGCGATCAGGCCGATCAGCGGCGGCACCACCATCTGAACGATCATTTCGGGGCGATAGGCCCATACCGGCAGCGCTCCGTTGAAGCTAAACCGAGCGAAAGATGGACCAGATGCGGCGCATTGCGGGCCTAGCATCAGCCCGGCCGCCAGCGCAGCCGCCGTAATCACCCCCAGTGCCAGCAGCAAGGGCAAGCGCGGCATGCGCGGAGTCAACGCCAGCAGGTTGGTGCCGAGCGCTGCGCTCCCCAGCGCGGCGACATGCGCTGCAGGGGCGGCATCGCAACCGCCCAGTACCAGCCCGGCAAGGCTGGTCAGCGCTAGCGCTTGCAGGAAATGAACCAGCCAGCCGCGACTTTCCGTCTGCGCCAACCAGCGCAAGCCCAGCACGCCGCTTAGCAGCAGTGTGATCGCCAGCAGGTCCGGACTGACCATCAGGCCAAAGCCCAGCACGCTACCCGCCACCCATCCCCCGATCCGGGCGCTGCGCGCGCTAAGCGCGTTGATCGCGGCGAGCACGACCACGATCTGCCAGCCGTGGTTCGCGCTTTGTAAAGCCTGCAACTGCCCAGTTGCCGGGGCTGCCAGCGGCAGGATCAGCGCGGCATAGAAGATCAATTCGCTATCGAACATCCGCCAGGCCAGCCGCGCAGCCAGCAGCATCGCTGCGCCCAGCGCCGCAAGCGGGGCAACCACCATCATCGATGTTTCCGCCAGATTCGGCGGGTGAAGCGCCATCGTGTTGATCGCGTGCCAGTTGCTGATGAGCAAGATTGCCGAGACAATCAGCCAGACCAAGCCGGTCCGCACCAGCAATTCGGCGGTGATGGCGGGGCGGCGGCGTTCGGTCAGGCTCATGGTCGCATCACGGCATGGCGATTTCGCACAAGCGCCGTTCGGCTGTAAAATCCACCATGGCAGCGACCGAACTCTCGTCCGATTTCTCGCTTCACCAGTGTTTCTACAAAACCCGTTGCCACCTTCTGCCCCCAGATCAGTCGGGACAATATGCGGCATGATGCCTACTTTGAAGTTAATGATCGGTGGTGCGGACGGTGGGACTCGAACCCACACGAGCCAGGCTCAGGGGATTTTAAGTCCCCGGCGTCTACAATATATTATATGGTAATATCGAGATTAAATATCCTATGTGCTAAAATATGCGTTAATTAAATGCGTTAAAAATGGTGCCGCGCATCCAGATATATGTCTTGTTCATAGGCCCTCAGCCTCTTCATGTTTAAATGCGGATGCCATGCGCGCCACGTCGCGGGCTTTGAGTCCATAGGACGCAGCACAGATACGCCACTGCGTGACAGCGGCTTGGACTTCCTGGACAATCTCTCGGGCGGCAGGCGGCTTCAATCCGCATTGACGCGCCATGCCAAATGCCACGTCGAGCGACGCAGTGTCGTCCGCCTCGTCGATGGCAAGGCTCAATAGGCGCGCCTTCACGTCCACCGGCGTCGGGTTCATGTCGTAGGCGGGTGACAGGCGCCAGCCTCCGGTGCCGTCATACAGGAAGCCGTGATTGCGAAGATGGTCGTCGGTATTGAAGATCAGGATATTGAACACGATACGCCGCCACAGCTGCACGTAATCCTGCTCGGGTTGCGATCCGAACTGGCGGAGCACATCGACGATCTCCAGATAGCTGTGATCCTCGTTGTGGGCTGCACCCAGCATCGACATGGCGGACAGGAACGGGATGCGAATGTCACCGTCGCGGTCGAAGCGGCGCAGCAACAAAGCGGTGCGATCAACAACCTGTTCCAGTCGCCATGTTGGCACCGCGATGCCAGCGCGGCGGGCAAGATCAAGTGCCACGGCTTCCCATTGCGTGACGGGATAATCCCCGCCATCTCCCGGATGTGCTGAGCGTTGAGGAAGCCGCCCGATTGCTGAAGGCCGCGCCCGGCATCAAGTACAAGGCAGCGCTCGGCGTCGCCTATGGCGCGGGCCTGCGTGGGTCGGAGGTCGCTCGATGATATCGACAGCAAGCGCATGCTGATCCGCGTGGAACAAGGCAAGGGCCGCAACGCGATGCTCTCGCCACAACTGCTTGAACTGCTCCGGCTCTGGTGGCGCGAGGGCAAGCGGCGCAGCGTCATGCTGCCCCATGGCTGGTTGTTCCCGGGGAAAGCCATACCGGTCCGATCTCGACCCGGCAGCTGCACCGCGCCGTAGATGCCGAAAAACGGAGAGAGGCTCAGGCCCTTCGAATGCTGTGGATCGTCGCAATTCTCAAAGAATGATTAGCCATTTGCAATGAGCGTGTGCGCTAGATACTAAAATGGGAACGGGCAGGAAAGGAAAAGGCAGATGCCGCAATTCAGCTTAGCGGGCGCGACAATACTCGTCACAGGGGCCGCTGGCGATATCGGTGCTGCGACTGCCG
>JAYVKX010000403.1:0-4208 GCA_043768005.1 Novosphingobium sp.
GCTCATCACCAGTTCCTCACGGATCGGATCGATCGGCGGGTTGGTGACCTGGGCGAAGTTCTGCTTGAAATAATCGTAGAGCAGGCGCGGCCGCTTGGACAGTACCGCAATCGGCGTATCGGTGCCCATCGAGCCCAGCGGATCATCACCCGCGATGGCCATCGGTTCTAGGAAGCGGGTGATATCCTCCTGCGTATAGCCAAACGCCTGTTGGCGATCGAGCAGGCTGGTGGTTTCGATCGGAAGGCTGGCCAGCTCTGGCTCGACCACTTCAAGATCCTTGAGCTTGTACTGCGCTGAATCGAGCCACAGCTGATAGGGTTCATCCTCTGCCAGCTTGGTCTTGATTTCCTCGTCCTCGATGATCCGGCCTTCTTCAAGGTCGATCAGCAGCATCCGCCCCGGCTGGAGCCGCCACTTGCGAACGATATTGTCTTCCTTGATCGGCAGCACGCCGCTTTCGGAAGCCATCACCACCAGATCATCATCGGTGACCAGGAAGCGTGCGGGGCGCAGCCCATTGCGATCCAGCGTCGCGCCGATCTGGCGGCCATCGGTGAAGGCGACGGCAGCCGGCCCGTCCCACGGCTCCATCAGCGCGGCGTGATATTCATAGAAGGCGCGGCGCGCGGGCGTCATCAGCGGGTTGCCGGCCCAAGCCTCGGGGATCAGCATCATCACCGCATGAGCCAGGCTATAGCCGCCCGCGAGCAGCAGTTCGAGCGCATTGTCAAGGCAGGCGGTGTCCGATTGGCCATGTGGGATCAGCGGCCACATCTTGTCTAGATCGGGGCCGAGCAGCTCGCTTTCCATGGTGCGGCGGCGCGCGTTCATCCAGTTGACGTTGCCGCGCACTGTGTTGATCTCGCCATTATGGGCGATGAACCGATAAGGATGCGCCAGCTTCCAGCTGGGGAAAGTATTGGTCGAAAAACGCTGATGAACCAGGCCGAGCGCCGAAACGCACTCGGGATTGCGCAGATCATCATAGAAGCTGCCAACCTGCGTTGCCAGCAGCAGCCCCTTGTAGACCACGGTGCGGCTGGAGAAGCTGGGCATATAGAGCTCAGTCAGGCCGGGCAGTCCGTGCTTTTCGGCAAGGGCCGCCAGCGGGTTCTGGGCCTGTTTGCGGATCGCCAGGATCTTGCGCTCAAACGCGTCCTGATCGGCGCAATTCTCGCCCCGGCCTACGATACACTGGCGGATCACCGGCATTTGCGCGATCACTGCCTTGCCCAGGCCATCCAGCGTGGCGGGTACATCGCGCCAGCCGATCAACGTCTGGCCTTCCTTGACGATGAATTTTTCGAAATTGGCAACGGCAAAATCGCGCGCCTCAGCATCGCGCGGCAGAAAGCACATGGCCACCGCATACTCGCCCGCATCCGGCAGTTCCTTACCTTCTGCGCCCGCCCAGCTACGCAGCAGAGCATCGGGAAGCTGGATCAGGATACCCGCGCCATCGCCCAGCAGCGGATCGGCGCCAACCGCGCCGCGATGATCGAGGTTGTGGAGGATTTCCAGCGCCTGGCCAATGATCGCGTGGCTTTTGATGCCCTTGATATGGGCGACAAAGCCCACACCGCAGGAATCATGCTCATTGCGCGGATCATAAAGGCCCTGGCGTGCCGGAAAACCCATCGATAAATCCATCCCGTCGTCAGCCGGAACTGCGCAATTGCAGCAATTCCGGGTAATGAAGCGCGACTCACCCGGCCGCAAAATGCAGCGAAAGTTGCGCGAGGATTCCCCATGACGACAGGAAGCTGTTTTTGCAACTGCGAAGAGGCGAAGAAGCGCTTGGCCCGGGCCAAGCGCTTCTATGAACAGGATTTCAGATTTTCAGATCGAACCAAGCGGGTCCGGGCCTTGCATAGCTCAGGCTGCGCCGCTCATCCGCTGAAGCGAGGCCAGCGCCGCGCGCAGGGCCCGTTCGGTTTCTTGCGGATCCTGTGCGCTCTCGACCGGATCGGCCAAGACGGTCTGGCGCGGACCGGCAACGCGGCTGAGATTGAGCAGCGAGCTGTAACCGCCATCTTCGCCAATCGTTTCTGCGGCGGCATCGTCGGCGTCCTCGTCATCTTCGCCGCCCAGATCCGTGATCGGCGCTATGGCCGCAGCTGAAACTACCGGGTTACGGTCCAGACGCGGGGGTAGCAGGCTGGGCACCTCGGCTTGATCGTCGTCCTGACCATAATCAAGCGAGATCGGGCGCAGCGCGGCAGGCAGCACGGGGGGACCAGGCTGGCTTGGCGCAGCGTGCGGCGCGACATCGAGCGGCGCAATCTCGGAGATCAGCCGCGCCATTGCGGCAGGCTGACTGGCCGCCTGTGCTGCTGCAGCTGCAGCGCGGATCCGGCGCTGGTTCATCGAATGGGTCAGCCGCAGCGCGAGCGAGACCATATCGAGCGATTCAGGATCTGCCGTCAGATCAGGGGTTTCAAGCGGGGAAGGGGCGGCAGATCTGGCAGGCTCATATACAGGGGTTTCCGGCACGGGCTGCTGTGCCGCACGACCAAAGTTCTGTGGCTCATCATCGAATGCATCGGCGCTCTGCGCAGAGTGTGGGCTAGCATAATTGCCCAGCTCAAGCGGCGCGTTTGCCGCTATGGGGGCGGGGGCGGGCGGCATGGCGGGATCGTGAAATTCCACGCGCTCATCGCTTCCGCTTATCGTCAGCGACCGGCGGCGACCCACTACAAAAGCCTGATCGTTGCCAATTTCGTCATGCGCCGAGATCGGGCGCCGGGCCGGGGCATCGGGATGTGTATCGCGCGGGCGCAGCTTCACCGAAGGTGTTGCTGGGATAGTTTCGCTTTGGCTGGCCTCATACTTGGGCCGGGCGATCCTGCGCGCGATGCTGGTGCCAAGCAGCGCGCCCAGCGCAGCCATGCCCAGCGCGAGCAGGATCCGCGCCGTAACCCCCAGCGGTGGGGCGGCGGCCGGAATGATGCTGTCGATATGCGCTGAAATAACCAGCGATTCGATCAGGCCGGGACGAATTGCCAGACTACCAAGCCCGAACAGCGCGCCAAACCACAGCGCGACAATCGCGGGAAACAGCTGGTAGCTGGTGATCGGCTTACCTTGCGGTGCCTTGCGCTTCTGCTTGGCCAAAACTCGCTACCCCGTAGAATTCTTCCCGTCAGCCTAGCTGGTCGCTGCACGCGGCAGCGATCGAACCGGCGTGACCCGTGCCATTGGCTAACAGGGTTTGGTAAACAGTGAGATAACGATAAACATTCCTGGCCCAATCATGATTTGCGGCAACATGGGCGCGGCCTGCGGCAAGCCGGGTGTTCCAGCTGGCCCGGTCTGCCAGCAGCGCGGCCAAAGCGGCGGCGCAGGCGGGCGGATTGTCTGGCGCAAACAGCGTACCGGTGACGCCATCGGTAATCAGTTCGCGGTGCCCGCCGACATCAGATGCGGCAACCAGCTTACCCTGCGCCATGGCCTCAAGCGGTTTCAGCGGTGTGACCAGTTCGGTCAGCCGACTGGCCTTGCGGGGATAGGCCATGATGTCCATCAGCGCGTAATAGCGCTCAACCTCGCCGTGCGGTACGCGCCCGGCAAAGCGGATTGCGGCGGCAGCGGGTGA
The DNA here is from genome assembly GCA_043768005.1 of Novosphingobium sp. Lineage (GTDB taxonomy): Bacteria > Pseudomonadota > Alphaproteobacteria > Sphingomonadales > Sphingomonadaceae > Novosphingobium. Next base: position 3,599 of record JAYVKX010000403.1, read on the forward strand.
TGCTGCGGCCTGCGCGCGCAAGGCGGCCTCGCACGGCCCGCCGCCCACCAGCAGCAACCGCGCCTGCGGCTGGGCCGCGATCAGTGCGGGCATCGCCGAAATCAGATCATCGATCCCTTCATAATCATAAAAGCTGCCGATAAAGCCGATCACCGGGCCGTCTCCCAGATCAAGTTGTCCCGCCAGCACGGCATCGCGCGGGGCAGCGCCGCCAAACAGCGACAGATCGACACCGTTCGGGCTGATGAAGATCTGCGCCGGATCGGTCCCGCGCGCCACCAGATCATCCTTCAGGCCCTGACAGATCGTCACCGCCGCATCAGCCCCTGCCACCACACCGCTCTCCAGTGCGCGGGTCAGGCGATATTTGATCGATCCTTCGCGGCCCGTGCCATTGCTGACCGCGGCATCCTCCCAGAAGGCGCGGATCTCGTAAACCATAGGCAGACCGCGCCGCCGCGCGGCGTGCAGGGCCGCGCGGCCGCATAGCGCCGGCGAATGAGCGTGGAGAATATCGGGTTGCCATTCATCGCATAGCCGGTCGATTGCAGCACTAAGCTGGCCGATCTCACGCCACTCGCGCAGGCCCGGCGGGCCACTGGCCACCCCG
>JAYVKX010000404.1:0-21070 GCA_043768005.1 Novosphingobium sp.
GATCCATATTGCGCGGCGGCGCCATCACGCAGCACTTCGATCCGTTCGACTGCAGCAGTCGGAATGCTGTTGAGATCCGAAACAACCGAACCAAGTCCGGGCGAAACATTGAGGTTAAGCGCGGAGAACTGGTGGCGACGATGACCGTTGATCAACAGCAAAACCTGATCTGGTGCGAGGCCGCGCAGCGATGCCGGATCGGCAAAGTTGGTCGCGCCATTGACGCCGTATTTGGCCGAGTTGAACGAGGGCGAGGTGAACTGCACCTGCTGGCCCAGATCGGTCTGGCCGGTCGATTTCAGCTCTTCCGCGCCGACCACATCTACCGGAACCGGACGCTCGACATCGGTACGCGGTTTGCCGCGCGAGCCGATTACGGTGATCCCAGTCGTTTCTGCAGTGTCATCGGCAACTGTTGATTCAGCCGGGCTACCGTTGACCGGTGGGCTGGTCTCCTGAGCTTGTGCTGTTGCGGTCATCCCGAGCAGCATCGCGGTCGTAGCGAGCCACAGTCCTTTGCGTACCTTCATGTTTTCTCTCCCCAATTATATTTTTACGTGTCAGTGGATTCAATCCGCATCTACAAATTCCGGAGTGGCAACTGTGTTGCTTGAAGCGACTTTGCCGGGCCCGCTCGCTAACGCCGCAGCCAGCGCTTCGCGGTCGAGTGCACCTTCCCAGCGCGCGACAACAATGGTCGCAACGGCATTACCGACGAAATTGGTAAGCGCGCGGCATTCACTCATAAACCGGTCGATCCCGAGGATCAGTGCGAGACCCGCCACTGGCACCGACGGAACAATCGAAAGCGTTGCAGCGAGCGTGATGAACCCCGCCCCGGTGACCCCGGCGGCACCCTTGGAACTCACCATCGCTACCAGCAGCAGCGCAACTTGCTCACTCAGCGACAGATCGATCCCGGTTGCCTGCGCGATGAACAACGCGGCGAGCGTCATGTAAATGTTGGTGCCATCGAGGTTGAACGAGTATCCGGTCGGCACCACCAGTCCGACCACTGACTTGGCGCAGCCAGCCCGTTCGAGCTTGTCCATCAGCGAGGGCAGCGCCGCCTCTGACGATGAGGTGCCGAGCACCAATAGCAGTTCGGATTTGAGATAGCGGATCAGCGCGAGAATCGAAAAGCCGTTCCACCGGGCGATCGTACCGAGCACAACCATCACAAACAGCAGCGAGGTGGCGTAGAAGGTAGCGACCAGCGCACCGAGTGAAATCAGCGTGCCAACACCGTACTTGCCGATGGTGAAGGCCATCGCTCCTAATGCGCCGACTGGAGCTGCGCGCATCACCAGCGCGACCAGCCGGAACACGACTTCGCTGGCGCTGTCGAGCAGTTCGCGCAGCGGATGGGCGTGCTCGCCGGCCATGCCCATCGCAATCCCGAACAACACCGCGACCAGCAAGACCTGGAGGATCGAACCGCCGGTCAGTGCGGCGACCATCGTTACGGGAATGATGTCGAGCAGGAAGCTGGTGATGCTGGCATCATGCGCCTTGTCCGCATAGTCCTTGACCGCCGCCTGATCGAGTGTGGCAGGATCGATGTGCAGACCGGCTCCGGGCTGCACAACATTCGCGACCACCAGCCCGATGATCAGCGCGAAAGTGGAAACCACGATAAAATAGGCGAAGGCCTTGCCCGCGACCCGGCCAACCGCGCTGGTCTGACCCATCCCGGCTATGCCGGTGGCAACGGTCAGAAAGATGACCGGAGCGATCACCATTTTGACCAGCTTGATGAACCCATCGCCAAGCGGCTGGAGCGCTACGCCCCATTCGGGCGCGACGAATCCCAAGGTGACGCCCAGTGCGATTGCAGCCAACACCTGCACATAGAGCTGAGCATAGAGCGGGGGTTTGACCGCGTTTGCTGGCGATAGGGTATTTTGCATGCCTCTCCAGACCCGGTGATTGTTTTACCGTGGTAGTAAACGCTGGAATGCGGCATGCTTATTGGGAATGAAAGTTGGTTCGGAAATCTACTAAACAGCTGATATATAATTTTATATATATATTTCTGTTGATGAATTTTGTGCGGAATACCGCACAAAATTGATGCATTGTGCGGATTTCCGCATATAGCTGCGAATCATGGAGCTGCATTCCCGAAGTCGCAGGCAACTGGCCTGGCTCGCGTTGGGCATGCTGCTGCTGGGTGCCGCAGTAGCTGCGGTCCTATTGGTCGACCGGCTTGCCGAACACCGCGCAGTAAACTTCGAGCGCGATCGTCTCACGGGAATGGCGCGGCTCGCCTCGTCGAGCTACCAGCGCCAGGTCGACAAGTTTCAACTGGTTGCAACGACACTTTCGGCCGATCCCGACGTCGGCAATCTACTCAACCACCGTACTGCAGGAACTGAGGGCCGACTCAACCGCCGCCTCGCCGACCTTACGACCGCGCTTGATGCGTCGGTGATCTATCTGATTAACGATCAAGGGTTGACAATCGCAGCAAGCAACTGGCGCCAGCCTGACAGTTTCTTGGGCGAAAACTATGGATTCCGCGCCTATTTCCGGCAAGCAATGACGCTGGGACATTGGGAACAGTTCGCGCTGGGCACACGCAGCCGGGTACCGGGATTGTTTGTTGCGCGCCGGGTCGAGACCGCTTCGGGCAGACGCGGCGTGATCGTGGTCAAGATCCGGTTTGATCGCCTCGAAGCGGAATGGGCCGCATCGTCCGGCATAGCGTTCGTCGCCAGCGAACAGGGGGTGATCCTGGTTACCAGCAGACCAGTGTGGCGCTTCGAGACGATCGGCAAAATTGACGATGCCGAACGCCGCCGGCTGACAGCCCAGGTCGAATACGGCAATGCCCCGCTTCGCCAGAATGCGTTGTTCGCCGAAGGATCGGTCGTCCACAGGGGAGCCGAATACAACCGCCATGCTCGCTACGTCGCCGTATCCGAAGCCTTGCCGAATGGCTGGTCAGTCAATCTGCTTGCACCGATTGAAGATGCCGTGACCGATGCGCGCGCGTTCGGTCGGCTGGTACTCGCGGTGATCCTCGGCGGAATCGCGGCACTTGTCGCGGCCTATGTCCTCCGCGCCCGGGCGATCGTCTCGCGCCAGCAACGCGAAACCGAACAACGGATCGCCGAGCTTAAAGAGCGGCTCGTTCAGGCCAACAAGCTCTCGACGCTCGGCCAGATCGCGGCCGGGGTGGGACACGAGATCAACCAGCCTCTGACCGCAATCGGTCTTCGGGCACAAACTGCGCGCAAACTGATCGGCAAGGGCCACCTCGAGCAGGCCGATGCCGCGCTTGACGAGATCGGTGCTCTGACCGGGCGCGCCGGAGCAATCACCGGCGAACTCCGGCGCTTTGCGCGCCGCGCCAACCGGCGGGTAAGCAGGGTAGTGCTGGCTGATGTCTTCGCGGGCGTCGAGCTGCTGCTTGGCGACCGGATCAGGACGAGCGGAGCGGAACTCGTGATCGATGGCGCGACTATCGCGGTGATGAGTGAGCAAGGCCGGCTTGAGCAGGTCTTCGTCAACCTGATCCAGAACGCGCTCGACGCAATGGGTAAGGGTGGCGCGATCCACATCGCGATATCGCGCCTCGGCGATACTGCGACCATCCGGATTACTGATACCGGCCCGGGCATTCCCGAATCCGCGCGCGAACGCCTGTTCCTACCGTTCAATTCGTCAAAGGACGACGGCCTCGGACTGGGTCTGGTCATCTGTCGCGATATCCTTGCCGATATGGGCGGAGAACTGAATTTCGTTCCGGACGATCGCGGCGCAAGCTTCGCTATCCTGCTCAGGACCGCAGATTGACTGGGGCCGCCTCAACCAAAGTTGCGATCGTCGACGACGAGGCGGAAGTGCGCCGCGCTTTGCGCGAACTGCTAGAGCTGGAGCAATTCGCGCCGCTCGAATTTGCCGATGCAGAACAGGCGCTCCAGCACATCAATGCCGACTTTCCCGGTATCGTGATTACCGATCTGCGGATGCCCGGGATCGACGGCGCCGGGTTGTTTAATCGCCTTGCGCGGCTCGACCCCGAACTCCCGGTAATCGTGATTTCGGGGCATGGTGACATTGCAACTGCGGTCGATCTGGTCAGGCTCGGCGCCTATGATTTCCTGGCCAAGCCATTCGATACCGAGCGGCTAATCACGACCGTGCGGCGCGCGCTCGACAAGCGCGCGCTTGCACTGGAAAACCGGGCGCTGCGCCAGTCCAGATCGGCCAGCGAGTCTGGTGCGCTGTTGGGCGAATCGCGCGAAATAGAGCAGCTACGCCTGACCATCGACCAGTTGGTTCAGGCCGACATCGACGTGATGATTACTGGCGAGAGCGGGACCGGCAAAAGCCTGGTGGCTGATATCCTGCATCGGCGCAGCCCGCGGGTCCGCAAACCGATGGTTACGCTCGATTGTCGGGCCCTCCCCGAAACACAGGCGGAAAGCTTGCTGTTTGGGCACGTCAGCGGGGCCTTCCCCGGTGCACAATTCCCGCGAACAGGGCAATTGCAACACGCCAACGCCGGAACCCTGTTTCTCGACCATGTCGATGGGCTGCCGGCCACGTTGCAACGACGTGTGCAGCAGGCGCTGGAAGACGGCAGCGCAAGTCCGGTCGGGGGGAACCAGCCGCAGGCCACGCGGTTCCGCTGTCTGTCGGCAACAAGCGCGGACCTCGATGCACAATCGCGCGAGGGCAGTTTCCTTGCATCGCTTTACTTCAAACTGGGAGCGTTCCGGATCAGACTCCCGCCGCTGCGCGAACGCCGCGACGACACGGTCTTACTTTTTCGCGAGTTCCTGCTTGAGGAGGCGGTACGGCTCAAACGCGAACCACCCGCGCTGAAGCCGAGCGTATGGAGCCGGCTCAAGGATCACGACTGGCCTGGCAATGTGCGCGAACTGCGCGGATTCGCAGCTAGCGTCGCGCTGGGACTGGCGGGCGATGAGCAGCCGATTGCCGCCAATCTGCACCATGCCAGGAACGAGTCACTCAAGGTGGCGGTAGCTCGATTCGAGCACGAAACCATCCGGGCCGCACTTGAACGGAACCGAGGAGACATCGCGGCAACAACCGCCGAACTCGGTCTGCCGCGCAAGACCTTCTACGACAAACTAACCCGCTACGGCATGGACGCGGCCGACTATCGACCTTCACGAAGTTAAGCAGCTATCTCAAGACCATCCAGCCAGTAAAGCAGAGGCCAAACACGATCACAATCAGCCGCACTACCGTGACGGGGAGCCATCGAAGCAACCGCACCCCGGCAATGCTGCCGACCACGCCCCCGGCGCCAAGTGCTGCGGCAACGCGCCAATCAACCAACCGCGACACGGCGAAGACCGCAACTGCGCCAAGGTTGATCGCGGCGACTAACGCATTTTTGATTGACCCGGCTTCCCGCGCATCATGGCCCGACAACCCAAGTAGTGCGAGCACGAGAAAGCTGTTGCCGCCGCCAAAATAGCCGCCGTAGACTGTCATTGGCACAAAGCTGGCGGTGTAAAGACCCCGGCGCGTTTTCTGTGTCTGTGTGGCACGAGCGTTTCGGCGAAATCCGCTCCATCCGTAAATTGCGGTCGCCGCCAAGACAAGCCAGGGTACGATTGCTTTGAAAGTCGTACCACTCGTCAGCAGCAACAGGGTAGCACCCGCTGCGCCGCCGCACGCGGAAAGGGCGATCAGTGCTGCTGGTTTTCCAAACTTTGTCTTTTTCAATGCCGAGCGCGCCGCATGGCCCGCTAACAATTGACCAGGGCAAAGCGCGACAGTTGAGGTCAGATTGGCAATTCGCGGATCGACCCCCAGGAAGCTCAGGATTCCAAGCGTCAGAATCGGCCCGCCACCGGCCAGGGCGTTGATCGACGCAGCCAACACACCTGCGACGAAGAACATTGAATAGTCCCCTGCAACCACTCCGCTTCCCCTCCCCTGCTCCACGGATGCTAAGCCAATAATCGGCCAAGGGCCAATTGCCTGCCCCGCTTTACCGATGCCTGACCGATCAGTGGGGAACTGAATTGCGGGCTATTTGCAAACAACCGCAGAGCATTCAGGGCAAAAAACGGACCGATATGGCCATAAGCGACGGCCTGGTAGCGGAGGAGAGACAGGCATTTTGGTGATATTTTACTGATATTACTATATTAAATCTGAACCGCTCCCTGTCTATCGAGTTGGATCACCGTCTTCCATCTGTTAAGAAGGCAAGTGGGTTGTCTGGCACTCAACTGTTGCAATAAGCTGCGCAGCTCTGGGACAAAAAGTCGCCAACCGAACTGTAGTTTCAATGTGTATCGCCATGCGCCTTCGCAGGCGACAGCCCAGCTCTCTCCGATTGTCCATTTGTGCTACCGACCGTTTGCGTTAAGCTTCTATGCGCGGGGTGGGGACAAGCGAGAATGAATCAAGCCGAACCAGATAATTTACCACTTCAATCTCAGAGAACTGCCTTCGCATCTCTGTTCGGCCGCTTTCAGCTGTTGGCATCCGACGGCAGCGAAATTGTCATTTCCAACCGCCGGGCGCGGGCGCTGTTGGCGATGCTGTGTTTAGCCCGGGATGAAGCGATTGATCGCGACTTTTTAAGCAAGCTGTTATGGCCCGGCCGGTTCGAGGCCCACGCCAAGGCCAGCTTGCGCCAGTGCCTGTTCGATCTGGGCAAGCTCCTGACAGCCTGCGGGGCAGACATTCTCGATTCGTCGCGCACCACTGTTGCGCTGCGCCCGGGTTCGGTAGTGACCGATCTGGAAGCGATCGAAGACGTCCTGGCAAGCTCGGATTACGCCGCAGCGACAGCCCGGCTCGCCGCGATCGGCACAAAACCGATCCTGGATCAAATGGACTTTGGTGACGCGTTCAACCAGTGGCTAGCCCGACACAGCGCCGCTGCCAATAAACGGCTGTGCAGCGCGGTTGAGGGCGCGCTGCACACACTCGAGCGAACGGGGGGCAGCAACGCGCATGCACAGCTTCTAAATGCCTGCTCGGTCCGCAGTCCGGTCATGTCAGCTGCCCCAGCTTCAGTCGAGCCACCGGCCAAAACGCGGATCGCGGTGCTGCCGTTTCAATCGGTCGGCACTCTTGTAGAGGCCGACTATTTTGCCGATGGGATTGTCGACGAGCTGATCACAGCGATGGGCCAGGTCCCGCAATTGCTTGTCGCGGGCCGCACGTCTTCATTCCATTACCGGGGCAGCAGCTTGCCACCGACCCGGATTGCGGTGGAACTGGGGGTCTTGCATCTGATCGAAGGATCGGTGCAGCGCCAGGGCGATCGGGTCCGCATCCATGCACATCTGATCTCGGGCGAGACAGGGTTCGAGCTGTGGGGCGCACGCTTTGACGGTATGCTTGACGATCTGTTTGCCTTTCAGGAACAGGTCGCACAGGCGATCACAGCGGCGATTGGCACCGCACTGGGCCTTACGATGCGACTGCCGCAAGTACCTGGCATGACGCACAGTCCAGACGCCTATGACTTGTACCTGCAAGGTCGCGCGCTGAGCTTCAAGCTGTTCGGCAATAGCGTATTGGACACTGCGGTGGCCTTGCTCGAACAGGCGGTATCAATCGACCCGGAGTTTGCGGAAGCTTGGCTACTGCTGGGCGAAGTGCATCAATTGATCGGCATCTATACCGCTTGTCTTGACCGGCCGGCCGAGTCGGCGCGCATGGCGGCGTGCGTCGCCCGCGCGCTTTCGCTCAAGCCAGACCTGGGTCAAGCTTATGTGTTGCTTGGCTTGCATGAGCTGACAATCGGCAATTTTGTCGGCGCACTCGATCTGGCGTTCAAGGGCTACCACCTAGAACCAGCCAATCCGGCGGTCGCGATGCGGCTCGGCTCATATCTCTTGTTCAGTGGCCGCACTGCCGAGGGCATGCGATATATCGATGAAGCGCTGGCCCAGGACCCGATCGACGGACGGAAATACATGCTGCGGTGCTCGGGTCATCTGAACCGCGGTGACATTGCCGCGGCGATTGCCGATGGTCAACGCGCCGTGGACTTGGGCTTTCCTTCGATGTGGCTGGCGATTGCGAGCGCGGCGGCGGGGCAGCACGATCTGGCGGTTGCCCAATATCAGCAGACGCGCCTGCTGGTGAACAAATCCATCTTTCCGCCGGCTGGAACCGCGCCGATGACGTCCGAAGTGATGGACGCCTATTGGCTGGTCGCGGCCAAGGGCGCGTGCAGCGGCAAGGCCGAGGACCGCGAGGCTTATTGCCGTACGCTCGACTATCTACACCTGACGATGCACGACAACGCCGACATGGCGATTGCGCTGCCCGCCGTGTTCATGGGCTACGCCGATATGTTCTTCAAAACGATCGGCCGGACCGTTTCAATCGGCAACATGAGCTGCTTGATTTCGCTCTGGGCTGACATCGAACCGGTCCGGCAAATTTGGCAACATCCTGAATTCATCGCCTTTGCCGAGCGCATCGGCATGGCTGCGGCGTGGGACAAATATGGCTGGCCCGACCTGCTGCCGCCGCCGACCAACCGGCTTTCCACGCATAATTGACGCACTCTTGACGTTTTATTGACGGTCGGGCGGATTGACGCCTGACGCTACGGCATCGCACTATCCATGTCGGGGATCGCAGACATTTCAACGCCTTCGCGCAAGCCGGAACCCCCGGTTCTGTGACCTGGAGAGCTGTGTCTGCGGGGCCTGTGGAGGCACAATGGCACCGGCGAAAACCACAGACGCGAATGGCACAACCTCCACGAACAAGGCGTTCTGGCGCATCCTGCCGGTGCTGCACGTCCGCGAATTCGCCATCGGCGCGGCGGCGATCAACGCCATGTCGCAAATCGGTGCGTTCGTTGCCCCGATTGGCTGGGGCATCGCCAAGGACGCTATTGGCAGTTTTCAGGCCGCGCTGATCGCGTTGTCAATTGTCGCGCTGGCGATGGCGGCAGTGGCCTTGCTGGTGCGCCGACAAGTGCATGGCAGGACGCTGCGCCCGGCGAGCTCCAGCGCTTGAGAACAAGAACATCTCGAATTTGAAGAGTGCCTCATGGGAGGCGGAATGGAAGAGGAGTGAAGAGCATGATGAACATTAAACTTATCCTGACCACCGCAGTCATCTCAGCGACCCTGGCGATGGCAGGTCCGGCAATGACCCAGGAGCGCAGCTACCAGCCCGGCAGCGTCTGGACCGCTTCACGGATCAAGGTTTTGCCTGGCCAGTTCGACAACTACATGGACTTCCTCGACGGCCAGTGGAAGCGGATCCAGGAATTCGGCAAGAAGGAAGGCGTGGTGCTCAGCTATCATGTCCTGTCGGTCAACAACGCCCGCAAGGATGAGCCTGATCTGATCCTGCTAGTCGAAATGAGGGACTATATGACGGTCGCCCAGCAGGATGCCTTCAACAACAGGATGAATGCGTTCCTCGCCTCCGACGATCGCAAGCAAGCCGCCGCCAGCGCCGCTCGCGGCCCGATGCGCGAGCAGCAAGGCTCGGTCGAATATCAGGAATTGATCCTGAAGTAAGCGACCCACTTCAAGATCATGGCAGGCGGCGCACAGTTCTGCGCCGCCTGCCAACCTCCCGGCGCAAACCTGGAAACGGGAGCCAGCCATGCCAACCATCCACGAAGTCGCCCGCGATTTTACCGCGCTGCTGCGCGCCGGACACTTCGCCGCGGCTGGCGAGCGCTATTGGGCTTTCGATGTGACCAGCACCGAACCGGCGGATTTGCCGGGCGGAATTGGCGCAGCGGCTTCGGGCATTGCCGCAGTGCGCAGCAAATGCGCCGCGCGGTTTGGCGCGGCCCGGATCGATGCGATCGCGATCGACGAGATTTGCATCGACGGCCCGTTCGTCACCGGCGACCAGTTCGCCCTGTTTCTCGATTTGGTGATCCCCGACCCGGCGGGCGGCGACGGCCAGGCTTTCACCGAAATTGCACTTTACACCGTGCGCGGCGGCCAAATCGCAGAGGAGCGATACTTCTATGCTTGAAGCCACTCTGGCGCAGCCGATAGAGCACCGCGTCATCGCCAAGCTCAGCTGGCGGATTCTGCCGCTGATCTTCCTGAGCTATCTGGTGGCGGTGATGGACCGGGCGAACATCAGCTATGCCTCGGTCCAGATGAACGCCAGCCTGGGGTTCAGCGCGGCGGTCTATGGCTTTGGCGCAGGCGTGTTTTTCGTCGGCTATTCGCTGTTCGAAATCCCCTCCAATCTGATGATGGTCAGGTTTGGCGCGCGACGCTGGATTGCGCGGATCATGCTCACCTGGGGGCTCATTTCGGGGCTCATGGCCTTCGTTCAAACCCCGGCGCAGTTTTACATCATGCGCTTCCTGCTGGGCGTGGCCGAGGCTGGATTCTATCCCGGCGTGCTGCTGTATCTTTCGCAGTGGTTTCCCGCGACCTGGCTGTGCCGCGCGGTCAGCCGGTTCTACATCGCCAACCCGATCAGCTTCATGATGATGGGCAGCATCGCGGGGTTGCTGATGAGCCTCGACGGCATGATGGGGGTCGCCGGGTGGCAATGGATGCTGGTGGTCGAAGCCATTCCGGCGCTGGTCATCGCGGTCATGCTGCTGCTGTTCCTGCCCGAACGGATCGAGACTACTAACTGGCTGTCCGCAGCGGAAAAGGACTGGCTGCTGCACCATCACGCCGCCGATCATGCGGCATCGGGCGCGGTACCGCATGATTTCTGGCGGACCCTGGCCAACCCGGTGGTGTTGGGCATCGGGCTGACCTGCGCGCTGGTGTTCATGTGCGGAAATGCCCTGACCTATTCGACGCCGAAATTGCTGATGCAGGTATCGGGCTGGTCGCTCGGCACGGTTGGCTTTGCAGCGGCGTTGGCCAATATTCCGACCGTTCTGTTGATGCTGGTGGTGTGCTGGCATTCGGACCTGCGCCGCGCACCGCATCTGCATATTGCGGCGATGATCGCACTGACAGCGGCTGGCGCGCTGGGCATGGCCTGGGCCTTCCATGCCCCTGCCGGACTGGCAATCGCCGCCATGCTCGCCGCCTATTGCCTGTTCAACGCGGCTGGTACTGTCGTTGGCCCGCTGACCATGCCTGCTGCCAGCGCCCAGTTGCATCCTGCGACACGTGCGGTCGCCTTCGCCGCGATCAACACCATTGCGCAGGTCGGCAATTTCCTCGGGCCGGTCCTGTGGGGCTACGCTGCCACCGCAACTGGCAGCTTCCAACTGGCTCTGAACGCCATCCCAATCATCCTGCTGGTCCCGCTCGGTCTGATCCTGCTCATGCGCAGGAACAGGCCGAGGCCGCTCGCCTTCGCCGCCACGGCAAGATGACATCTGGTTCAACCGAGGAAACCGAAATGCCGATTACTCCATCCAGCCTGGTCCATGTGGTTTACCGCACCCGGCGGTTTGAAGCGATGCTGACGTGGTATACCACTGTATTCGGCGCGCGCATTCAGTACCGCAATCCGGCGCTGGCTTTTCTGACCTTTGACCATGAGCATCACCGCTTTGCCTTTGCCGATCTGGGCGTGATCCGCCCGGACGATCATGATCAGGATGATCGCGGCATGATCGGTGTCGATCATGTGGCGTGGGAATATGGCTCGCTGCGCGACCTGCTGGAAAACTATGCGGAGCTGAATGCCAAGGGCATCGCGCCCTATTGGGCCGTCAATCATGGCATGAGTGCATCGCTTTACTACGCCGATCCGGACGGCAACCAAATGGAATTTACCGTCGATGCCTTTCCGACCAAGGCCGAGGCAAGCGCCTATTTCCATGGGAGTCAGATCGAGCAAAATCCGGTGGGCGTCGAATATGATCCGGACGATTGGCTCAGCCAGTTACGCGGTGGCCGGGCCGAAGCGGAATTGCTGACTATGGACAGCCACGGCGCAGTGTCACCGATCCGCGGCGCGATGATGGCCGTGCAATCATGACGGCAATCGCAAGAACAACCACCGGCCCGCAGATTCTGAGCGATGACCATACGTTCATCGGCCACCCTAAGGGCCTTGCCTATCTCGCCTTTACCGAGCTGTGGGAGCGGTTTTCCTATTACGGGATGACCGCGCTGCTGGCGCTTTATATGACCAAGCAATTGCTCTTGCCGGGCCATGCCGAACATGTTGCAGGACTGGCGCAGCTGCGCGACCTGTTCGAGTTTCGCGGGCCGATGTCCAACGTGGCCTTCGCTTCACTGATCTTCGGCTGGTACGGCGGCCTCGTCTATTTCACTCCGCTGTTTGGCGGATTGATTGCCGATCGCTGGCTGGGGGCAAAACGGACCGTAACGGTGGGGGCGCTGCTCATGGCGGCGGGGCATCTGGCGATGTCGTTCGATCAGAGCTTTCTGCTCGCGCTGCTGCTGTTGGTGCTCGGATCGGGGTGCCTCAAGGGCAATGTTACCACGCAGGTCGGATCGCTATATCCTGAAGCGGCGGAATCGCTGCGCCAGCGCGGCTATTCGATCTTTTCGACCGGGATCAATGTGGGCGCGGTGATTGGTCCGCTGGCAACGAGTACACTGGCTGCCCTCTATGGCTGGCACGCCGGCTTCGCCCTAGCGGCGGTATTGATGCTGCTGGCGCTGGCAATCTATCTTGCCGGGCAGCGGCATTTGCCGGACCCAAAGCAGGCCTTGACGCAGAAGGCTGAACTTCCACCGCTCAGCGCCAATGAGCGGCGGCGCCTGCTAGCCTTGCTCGCCACGATTGCACTGGTGGTGCCAGCGTCCACCGGGTTTTTCATGATTGGCGGCATCGGGATGATCTGGATCGATCAATACGTTAATCTGGCCTCGCCACTCGGCGCAGTTCCAGCGGGATGGTTCAATTCGCTCGATTCGTTCATCAGTATTCTCTCAGCCCCGGTGCTGATCGGGCTGTGGGCGCAGCAAGCACGGTCCCGGCGCGAGCCTTCGGGCATCACCAAAATGGCGATTGGTAGCGGCATAATCTGCCTGTCCTCGCTGTTGCTTGCCGCTGGAAGCTATCTTTCTCCCGCTGCGGGTTCGGTTCCCGTGCTGTGGGCAGTCGCCGGGTTTGGTGCCACGGGCATTGGGTTCATGTGGTACTGGCCCGTATTGCTGGCACTGGTCTCCGGCAGTGCTCCGCGCAAAGTCAATTCGACTATGATGGGTGCGGTCTTCCTCGCGCTGTTCGCCAGTTCGGTCGCAGGGGGTTGGGTTGGCAGCTTCTATGACCAGATGAGCCCGGCCGCGTTCTGGACCTTGAACGCCTCGATCGGTCTTGCCGGTGTAATCCTCGCGCTCCTGCTCGGACCAGCCCTCCAGCGCGCGCTGGCCGCACCCGAAGCGAGCGGAATTGAAGCATGACAACAGCGGCCACACGCCCCGCCATGGGCCATCTCCAGATGCGCCTTGGCATTGTCTTCGCGCTGGCGGTCAGCGTGGGGAATATTATCGGATCGGGCATCATGCGCACGCCGGGGCAGGTGGCCGATCAGGTGCCGATGGCCTGGATGCTGCTGGGTTTGTGGGCACTCGGCGGACTGCATGTGCTGCTGTCGGCCAATGTCGCCTCCGAGCTGGTGACCAAACTGCCGCAAGCAGGCGGCATCTATGTCCCGGTGCGCGCGGCCTTTGGTGAATCAATGGGGCTGCTGCGGATTGAAGTGACTGGCTGACCAATGCGGCAAGTGTTGCTGCACTATCGGTTAGTCCTGCACCGCCGCCGCGTTGGGCACACAGGTGGGACTGAATATGCTGCCGGATAACCACGCACCTCATCGAGAGACAATGCCATGCTGACGATCATCCTCATACTGTTGGCGCTGGGCGCTCTGACCAATGGCTTCATCCTGCTGCGCGGTGCCGTCAGTCAGCACGCTTGGCCGCGCGGGGAGGCGGCCTTGCTTGGCGCGGTTACGAACTTCTTCGATACTCTAGGCGTCGGTAGCTTTGCCCCGACCATGGCCTGGTTCAAATTCCGCCGGCTGGTTCCCGACCAGCTCATTCCCCCTAACTTGATTGCCGGTCATACGCCGCCCTCATTAGTTCAAGGGCTTATTTTTCTCGCCCTACTGGGGGACAAGGTCGATCCAGTTCTGCTGGTTGGCAACATAATAGCACTTACTCTTGGCGGATTGATCGGCGCACGCCTCGTCTACCGCGCCAAGGTCTGGATGGTTCAGGGCACGGTGGGATTTGCCCTGATCCTTGCTGGGTGCTTTTACACCCTGTCCAACCTCGGGCTGATGCCGATCGGCGGGACTGCTTCTAGTCTTCCCCTTGGACTTACCGCTGTTGCGATAGCGGCAAGCTTCGTGTTCGGCATTCTGTTCAACTTCGGGGTCGGCAACTATGCCCCTACCTTGGCCTTGCTCAGCCTCATGGGCCTGGATCCGCGTTATTGCTTTCCGATCATGGCCAGCAGTAACGGGTTGGCAGGAATGGTCGTCGCCAGTCGGCACATACTTGCCGGGAAGATCGATCTTAGGATCGTGATGGGCATCGCCATCGGCGGCATCCCCGCCGTCCTGATCGCGGCTCTCCTGGTAAAGTCGATGCCTGTCGAAACGCTACGCTGGCTCGTTACGCTGGTCGTGCTCTATACCGCTGTGGTGATGCTGCGCTCTGCGGCAGCGGGACGGCGGATGTTGGAACCTGCTGATCGGGCCACAGGCGGCCGCGAGGCAGATGCCGCGATTTGATGCAAGCGCAGCTTGCCGTAGCCTTGATACCGGGGGGCTCGCCGATCAATCCCGGTTTTGCCCGCTTGGGAGAGCGCCCTGTTCGACATGGCGGACGATAAGGACCAATTAGATCCGCATGCGGACATGAGACCTGGTAGCGGAGGAGGGACTTGAACCCCCGACACGCGGATTATGATTCCGCTGCTCTAACCAGCTGAGCTACTCCGCCCCGAAAGGCCTCTGGCCGGGCGAATACGCCGGGCAGGCGGCGCTCTTAGGCAAGAGGGGGGTGGCGGTCAACACCTCGATTACCGGGAAATTGCGCCCCGGAAAGGCCATTGTCCTGCAGGCTCCCACGGCCCGCCGCGATAGCGATGCAGGGCAAGGCCCGCGAAGGCGAAATTGCGGACCGCGAAACTGGCTTCCAGCTCGGCCTGCAAGGCGCGGGCAGCCCCAGACGTGACCTTGTTCTGGATGGTGACATGCAGCCGGGGAACGTGATCATCCTGAACGGTGAGCGAGCCGTGAAAATGCGCCGCAATCCCGGCGCGCAAGGCCAGCATATCAGGGCATTCAATCGCCAGCGCTGTCCCCTGCCCCAGTGACATGATCCGCGTCAGCCGGGCACTGGGCGGAGCATGGCGGGCGGCAAGATCGGCCAGCAGCCGCGCCGCCTCTGCCTCTGCCGAGGGCGGCAGGGCGTGGAACAGCGTAACATGGGCGGCCAGATGATTGCGCTCCGGCGGATAGTGCGCCAGCCGCAGCGCGCTGGCCCAGGCAGCCAGATCCGGTGGCAATTCAGCGGTTACGATAAGGGGTGCATTCGCCATCTCTTGCCAATCCAATCCAGTCACAGCACATTCGTTCAAAATAGGGAGAGGGACAAGTCCATGCGCCAAAAAACACCTCGTCAGCTTTTGCTGGCCGTTCTGCTAGGCACCACTCCAGCGTTGATCGCAGCGGCACCACCCTCGCCCAATATGGCAGCAAAGCCAGCCTCGGCAGCGACCATTGCGGTGCAGCACGGCGTCGCAGCCGCGCTGCCGACCGAGGATGGCCGCGACCCCGATTTTGCAGGTCGCGGCTTTATCGCCACGCGGGCTGATCCGGTAATCCGCGCTGCGGATGGCCGCGTGGTGTGGAACCTGGCCGGGTATGATTTTGTTGCCGGTGCTGCGCCCGCTACGGTCAATCCATCGCTGTGGCGCCACATCGGCCTGCTGCGCCGCCACGGCTTGTTCATGGTGGCTGAAGGTGTGTGGCAGGTGCGCGGCTTTGATGCGTCCAACATGACTGTGATCAAAGGGGCCACCGGCTGGATCCTGATCGATCCGCTGACCAGCAAGGAAACCGCCGCCGCCGCGTTGGAACTGGTGGACCAGCAGCTTGGCTCTCGCCCGGTCAGCGCGGTGATCTATAGCCACAGCCATGCCGATCATTTCGGCGGTGTACGCGGGGTGGTGGCAGAGGCTAACGTGATCGCAGGCAAGGTGGCGATCATCGCGCCTGCCCATTTCATCGAGGAATCGGCCTCGGAAAATATCATGGCAGGCGGCGCAATGGGGCGCCGCGCGGGTTATCAGTTCGGCACCGCCCTGATCCCCGGCCCGCAAGGCCAGATGGGCAGCGGGATCGGCACCGCCGTCGCCAGTGGCGAGATCACCCTGATCGCGCCCACCGATATCATCGCCAAAACTGGCGAGACGCGCAGCGTTGATGGGGTGAGTCTTGAATTCCAGATGGTTTCTGGCAGCGAGGCCCCGTCTGAACTCAACGTCTATATCGTGCCGACCAGAACATTCCTGTCTGCCGAAATGTCGACCTGCAGCCTCCACAATATCCTCACCCCGCGCGGCGCCAAAGTGCGCGATGCGCGGGCCTGGGCGGGCTATCTGGACGAGGCGTTGCTACTTTACGGGAGTCGCAGCGATGCGATGATTTCCAGCCATTGCTGGCCGCGCTTCGGCCTTGCGGAAGTGGGCGATTCGCTGGCCGGACAGCGCGACAATTACCGCTATCTCCACGATCAGACCGTGCGGCTGATGAACCGGGGCGAGACAGCGGTGGAAATCGCCGAGGCGATAAACCAGCCCCCGGCGCTGGCTGGCCGGTGGTATGACCATGGCTATTACGGCACCTACAGTCACAATTCCAAGGCGATCTACCAGTTTTACCTCGGCTGGTATGATGCCGTTCCGGCCAACCTCAATCCGCTGCCGCCAGCACCCCGGGCGGTGCATTATGTCGCAGCGATGGGCGGGGCGAGGAAGGTGATTGCGCTGGCAAGGCGGGCGATGGCGGCGGGCGAATATCGCTGGTCATCCGATCTGCTTAACCAGCTGGTATTTGCAGAGCCGGGCAATGCGCAGGGCCGCGCGCTGCTGGCCGATAGCTATGAGCAGCAAGGCTATCAGGCCGAAAGCGGGATCTGGCGTAACCAGTTCCTCTCCGCCGCGCGCGATCTGCGCCAGGGTGCGGCGCAGCGAACGACCAACACGCAAAGCGCCGACATGATCGCCGCCATCCCCACGCAAACGCTGCTCGATTCGGTCGCCACCCGGTTTGATCCAGTCAAGCTGGGCGGGCGGCAGCTGGCAATCAATCTGGTGCTGCCCGAACGCAAGGAAAGCGCCGGGATCGAGGCGGGCTCCACCACGCTGATCGGACGGATGGTTCCGCTCGCCAAGCCGGACGCGACCATCACCGGATCACGCCGCCTGCTGCTGGGACTGGTGTTCCTCAAACTGCCACTGGCGCAGCTAGAAGCAGCCGGGCTGAAGATCGAGGGGGATCGCAGCGCGGTAGAGACGCTGGCAAATTCGCTCGATCCGCTGCCGGGGAGCTTCAATATCGTGGAACCCTAAATCTCGCCCCGCGCCCGGCGGATGGTGAACCAGCGTTCAACATTGGCGTTGTGCTGTTGCAGTGTCGATGCAAATTGGTGTCCGCCGGTCCCATCAGCGACCATATACAGCGCATCGGTTTTGGCCGGATCAAGCACCGCCTCGATCGAGGCCCGGCCCGGATTGGTGATCGGACCCTTAGGCAGCCCGATCATCGAATAGGTATTATAACCATTAATCGCCTGAATTTCCGATTGGCGGATCCGGCGGCCCAGCGGCTTGCCCCGGGTGATCGGATAGATGATCGTCGGATCGGCTTGAAGCATGATCCCCTGCCGCAGCCGGTTGGAATAAAGCCCGGCAACGATCCGGCGTTCTGCTGGCTTGCCGGTTTCCTTCTCGACAATCGAAGCCAGTGCCACCGCCTCTTGCGGGGTCGCAACCGCAATTCCGGCTGCGCGCTTGGCCCAGAGCTCTGCCAGTGTGCGCTGCATCGCGGTTTGCATCCGCAATAGCACCGCCTGCCTGCTCTCGCCGCGCTCGATCTCATAGGTATCGGGCAGGATCGTGCCATCGGGCGGCACCGCGATGCCGCCTGTCAGCAGCGGCTGCGCCATCAGCCGGTCATAAACCATAATCGATGGCATGCCTTCGGGCACGGAAACAAACCGGCGCAGCACTTCATCGCCCTGCAGGATGCGCAGGATTTGCGCGGGGCTGGCGCCCTTGGGCAACAAAAACTCGCCCGCCTTGATCGGTGCGCCACCGGCAAAAATCCGGGCGCGCAGGCGGA
Source organism: Novosphingobium sp. (assembly GCA_043768005.1). Lineage (GTDB taxonomy): Bacteria > Pseudomonadota > Alphaproteobacteria > Sphingomonadales > Sphingomonadaceae > Novosphingobium. The sequence continues at coordinate 18,257 of JAYVKX010000404.1, forward strand.
AGCTGTCTGCAGAGGCAATCGCGCCCGCATCGGCAAGCTTGGCGGCAACCGTCCCCAGGCTTGATCCGTCGGCAACGATGAACGCCTTGTCCGCCGTCAATGGCCCAGCGGTAAACCAGCCGCCCAGCAGGTTCCATGCGCCCAGCGCCAGCAGGATCGCGGCAATGGCAGGCAGCAGACAGCCGCGCCGCCGCATCGATCAGATCGCCTTGATGATCAGGCTGGCGTTGGTTCCGCCGAACCCGAAGCTGTTGTTGAGCGCGGCCTTGACCGTGCGCTTGCGGGCAATATGCGGCACCAGATCCACGCCTTCGCAGCCCTCATCCGGATTATCGAGATTGAGCGTGGGCGGTACGATCTGATCGCGGATCGCAAGGACGCAGAAGATCGTTTCCACCGCGCCCGCACCACCCAGCAAATGGCCGATGGCGGATTTGGTCGAGCTCATCGAAATGCCGCTGATCGCATCGCCGAACAGCCGCTTGACCGAGCCAAGTTCGATCGTATCGGCCATGGTCGAAGTGCCATGGGCGTTGACATAATCGATGTCGGAAGGCTGCATTCCCGCCTTTTTTAGCGCCATTTCCATCGAACGGAACGCGCCCGAACCCTCAGGATGCGGAGCGGTGACGTGATAGGCATCGCCCGACAGGCCATAGCCGACCACTTCGGCATAGATCTTTGCGCCGCGCGCCACGGCATGCTCATATTCTTCCAACACCACAACGCCCGCGCCTTCGCCCATGACAAAGCCATCGCGGTCCTTGTCATAGGGGCGGCTCGCCGCCTCGGGATTGTCGTTATAGCTGCAATTGAGCGCGCGGGCCTGGGCAAAGCCAGCAATCCCGATCGGGCAGATCGTACCCTCTGCGCCGCCCGCCAGCATGATATCGGCATCATCATCGCGGATCATCCGCGCCGCATCGCCAATCGAATGCGCACCGGTGGAGCAAGCGGTGACCACCGCATGGTTCGGCCCCATCAGGCCATATTTGATCGATACCTGGCCCGAGATCAGGTTGATCAACCGGCCGTGGACAAAATGCGGCGAAACGCGGCTTGGGCCCTTTTCGGCCAGCACCAGCGATTCGCTTTCGATTCCTGGCAATCCGCCGATTCCCGATCCGATTGAGCAGCCTGCGCGCAAGCGCATCGCTTCGTCCATTTCGGTCAGGCCAGCGTCTTCCAGAGCCTGTCCCGCCGCATCGATGCCATAGATGATGAACGGATCAACCTGCCGCTGAACCTTGTGATCGACCCGCTTGTTCGGATCGAAGCCATAAGGATGATCGGCCGGCTTTACCTCGCAGGCGATCAGGCATTTCTGGTCCGAGGCATCGAACCGGGTGATCCGGCCCGCGCCAGACATGCCCGCGAGCAGGTTTTTCCAGGTGGTTTCGACATCCGCACCCAGCGGAGTGACAAGGCCAAGACCGGTAATGACGACGCGACGCATGCGCTACTCCGAATGAAAAAACGCAACAGGCTCAGACCCTTGCGGGCTGAGCCTGTCGAAACCCCGTTTCTGCCCACCGATTGGCAGACAGCCCCTCAACAAGCTCAGGGCGGCGCGGAAAAAGAGCTGAAAATCAGCCCTTGTTGTCATTGATGAATTTGATCGCATCAGACACGGTGGCGATCTTCTCGGCCGCATCGTCAGGGATCTCGACACCGAATTCTTCTTCAAACGCCATAACCAGCTCGACAATGTCGAGACTGTCAGCACCAAGATCATCGATAAAGCTGGCGTCTTCAGTGACCTTGTCAGCTTCTACACCGAGATGCTCAACGACAATCTTCTTAACGCGGTCGGCGGTGTCGCTCATGGATAAACCCCTTCGTGAACGGCAAATGAAACTGAAATCGGCCCTAATCAACGGGAGCGGCGCTGGCAAGCGCCAACCCGAAATTCATCCCTTTTGCGGCTCGGTGATACGTATGTGAAGATCGCGCAGCGCTTTGTTCTCGGGCAGTGAGGGCGCGCCCATCAACAGATCTTCGGCCTTCTGGTTCATCGGGAACAGCGTTATCTCGCGCAGATTCTGCGCCCCGCACAGCAGCATCACCACCCGGTCAACCCCGGCGGCCATCCCGCCATGCGGCGGCGCGCCATATTGGAAGGCGCGGTAAAGCCCGCCAAAGCGGTCCTCGACATCGGCTTGCGAGAGCCCGGTCAGCTCAAACGCCTTAACCATCAGATCGGGGTGCTGGTTGCGGATCGAGCCTGAGGCGATCTCGAATCCGTTGCAGACCAGATCATACTGATAGGCCTTGATCGTCAGCGGATCCTGATGTTCGAGCGCATCCATCCCGCCCTGCGGCATCGAGAAGGGATTATGCGCGAAATCGACCTTCTTGCTATCCTCGTCCCATTCATAGAACGGGAAATCGATGATCCAGCACAGCTTGAAACTGCCGGGCTCGATCAGGCCCAGTTGTTCACCCACGCGGGTCCGGGCAAGGCCCGAAAGCTTGGCGGCTTGGGATTCCTTTCCGGCAGCAAAGAAGCAGCCATCATCTGGGCCAAGCCCCAGCGCATCATACAGCGCGGTCATGCCCGACTCGCCGTGGTTCTTGGCAATCGGTCCGCCAAATTCGCCGCCCTTGCGGGTGACATAGCCCAGCCCCGCATGGCCTTCGCTACGCGCCCAATCATTCATCTCGTCAAAGAACTTGCGGCTCTTTTCCGCCGTCGCCGGGGCCGGGACTGCGCGGACCACGCCGCCTGAACCGACGATCTTTTCAAACAGGCCAAAGCCCGATGCGCGGAAGTGATCGGACACATCGCTGACCAGCAGCGGATTGCGCAGATCG
>JAYVKX010000405.1:0-2682 GCA_043768005.1 Novosphingobium sp.
TGCTCGACATCAAAATTGCACCATTTATTAATGCGATGGAGCGAATGGGAGGTGCATCGGGCGCGCGCAAATCGGATCGCCATATAGATCGCGATGCCACGCTAGGCGATATGGCCGGGCCTGATGCCCGCCGGATGCCGCGCGAGGTAGCGCGAAAAATGCCGCAGATGATGGGTGCGGCGGCCGGGATGGCAGGTGCGGTCGAGGCGATGTTGCCCCAGCTTGCAGCGATGGGCGCGGTCATGGCCGAGCGGATGAGGGGGGCGATGGATGCTCCGGCTGGGCGTGATTCCGAGGATCAATCCGATCGCGAGCCACCCGCCGGCGAAGCGCAGGCAGAATAGCCCACGCCGCGAAAATGTAACATTTGTTCCCCAATGTTACCGTCAGCATAGGCTCTGCCCTGCCGATGCGGTATGGCGGGGGAACCATGGCAAGCGACAATCATCACCTGCGCGGTCCGGCTGCGGATGCGCGCTATTTCAACCGTGAGTTGAGCTGGCTGCAGTTCAACCGCCGGGTGCTGGCCGAGGCGGCAAATCCCGCGCATCCGCTGCTGGAACGGCTGCGGTTTCTGGCGATTTCGGGCAACAATCTTGATGAGTTTTTCATGGTCCGCGTCGCGGGCCTGCGCGGCCAGCAATTGCGCCGGATCGAAGATCGATCGCTGGATGGGCTGACCCCGGGCCAGGCGCTGGCGCTGATCGCCCGGCACACCGCGCAGCTGATGGCGGATCAGCAGGCGCTGTGGGGCAGTTTGCGGACTGAGCTTGCGGACAAGGGCATCGTGGTGTTCGAGCCCGGAAAAATCCCGCCTGCCAGCCAGGATGCGCTTGACCGGTTCTTTACTCAGCAGCTGTTTCCGATCCTCACCCCGCAGGTGCTTGATCCGGCGCATCCCTTTCCGTTCATCCCTAATCTGGGGCTAAGCCTGCTGTTCGATCTGCGCCGCCGCAGCACGGGTGAGCAAGTGCGCGAGCTGATCATGCTGCCCGCCACCCTGCCGCGCTTTTTTGAACTTCCCAGCGGCGGGTTTGTGGCGCTGGAGACGGTGCTGCGTCATTTCGCGGCCCAGATATTCCCCGATTTCATCATTGCCGGATCGGCCGCCTTCCGGGTGATCCGTGATAGCGACATCGAAATATCCGAAGAGGCCGAAGACCTGGTCCGTTATTTCCGCAGCGCGATCCTGCGCCGCCGCCGGGGCCGGGTTATCCGGATCGAGACAGAGCATGATGTGCCGGCTGACCTTGCCGGCACAATCTCTGCTGAACTTGGCGGCGAGGCGGTGACCTTCAGCGCCACCGACGGGCTGCTCGGCCTGTGTGATCTGGCCCAGCTGGTCGATAAGGATCGACCCGAGCTGAAGTTTCCGCCCTATACACCCCGCTTCCCCGAACGGATCCGCGAACATGATGGCGATTGCTTTGCCGCGATCCGCCAGAAGGATATCGTGGTTCACCATCCGTATGAGGCCTTCGATGTGGTGCTGGCGTTTCTGCGCCAGGCTGCCGAAGACCCTGAAGTGCTGGCGATCAAGCAGACACTGTACCGCGCGGGCAAGCAGGATGCGGTGATCCGCGCGCTGTGCGATGCAGCAGAGGCGGGCAAATCGGTGACCGCCGTGGTTGAGCTGAAGGCCCGCTTTGACGAGGAGCAGAACCTGAAATGGGCGGCCCAGCTGGAACGCGCCGGGGTGCAGGTGGTCTATGGCTTCATGGAGCTCAAGACGCACGCCAAGATCAGCCTGGTGGTGCGGCGCGAAGGGCAGGACCAAGCGGGCGGCATCCGCAGCTATTGTCACTTCGGCACCGGCAATTACCATCCGCAAACCGCGCGAACCTATACTGATCTAAGCTTCTTCACCGCAGACCCTGCCTTGTGCGAGGATGCCGCCGCAGTCTTCAACTATCTGACCGGCTATCTTGAACCGCGCCTTGGCCAGTTGTTGATCAGCCCGCTTGATCTACGCGAGGGGCTGTTCGATCTGATCGATGCCGAGGCGGCAGCAGCCCGCGCCGGCCAGCCCAGCGGCATCTGGGCCAAGATGAATTCGCTGTCCGACCGGCAGATGATCGACAGGCTGTATGAAGCGAGCGCGGTGGGGGTTCCGATCACCCTGGTGGTGCGCGGCGTCTGCTGTTTGCGGGCGGGCGTTGCCGGGCTTTCCGAAACGATCACGGTTAAATCGATTATCGGCCGGTTTCTGGAGCACAGCCGGGTCTGGGCCTTTGCCAATGGCGCTGAATTGCCCAGCCGGCAGGCGAAAATTTTCCTCTCTTCGGCAGACTGGATGACCCGCAATTTTGATCGCCGGGTGGAATTTGCCCTGCCGATCACCAATCCTACGGTGCATGATCAGGTGCTGGATCAGGTGATGCTGGCCAACCTCAAAGACACCGCGCGCAGCTGGATCCTGCAACCAGACGGCAGCTATCTGCACGCCGATGATGAGGGGGCGGGCAGTTTCGATTGCCACGAATATTTCATGCACAACCCGTCACTGTCCGGGCGCGGTGCGGCATCGGGTGAAGCCGGGGCAGTACCCAAGCTCTCGCTGATATCCAGCAAGTGAGCGCGGCTTCGCGCCAGGCAATCGTCGATATCGGCTCAAACTCGGTCCGGCTGGTCGTGTTCGGCGGCCCGGCCCGCGCGCCAGTGGTGCTGTTCAATGAAAAACTG
>JAYVKX010000406.1:0-3363 GCA_043768005.1 Novosphingobium sp.
CCACGCAGATGCTGGCGATCCTGTTCGATTTCCCTTGGGAGGAACGCGACAAGCTCACCCATTGGTCCGATGTCGGCGGCGATATCGAGATCGGAACCACGTCAGAAGGAAGGCGATACCGCCAGGAAGTCGGTGCTGAGCTAGCCGGAGCGTTCATGGAACTGTGGCAGCGCAAGGCGCAAAGCCCTGCCGGCAGCGACCTCATCTCAATCATGCTGCAGTCCGATGCCATGTCGCACATGGAGCCAAACGAGTTTCTGGCCAATCTGATCCTGCTGATTGTCGGCGGCAATGACACCACTCGCAATTCGATGAGCGCCTATGCCTGGGGGCTGCACCAGCATCCCGATCAGCGCGCGATCCTTGAGCAGAACCACTCGCCGGAACTGGCGGTCAACGCGATGCATGAGATCATCCGCTGGCAAACACCGCTATCGCACATGCGGCGGACCGCGACCGAGGATACCGAACTGTTCGGGCAACAGATCAAAAAGCACGACCGGATTGCCCTGTGGTACACTTCTGCCAACCGCGATGAGAGCATCTTCACCGATGGCGAGCACATCCAGGTCGAGCGCGAAAATGCCCGGCGCCACCTGTCATTCGGCTATGGCATTCATCGCTGCGTGGGTGCGCGGGTTGCCGAGCTGCAACTGACGACGCTGATCGCCGAACTGCAAAGGCGGCGCCTGCGGGTCAATGTCGTCGAAGTGCCAGAGATTGTCCCGGCCTGCTTCGTTCATGGCTACAAAAAGATGGCGGTCGAGCTGGAGCGATACTGAGATTCGTTGCTACCGAAACAAGGAACATATCCAAGTCCTTCAGCTCTTGCTGAAGTGGAAGCTATTCGCTGCTGAAATCTCGAAAACCGACTTTGCTACTGTGCAACGGGACTGCCTTTAGGTCAGCAGGCGTATGCACCAGCAAATTACCAAAAAGGCCCGAATATCCATCCACCACACTCAATTTTTGTGGCGCGAAGGTTCCGGATTGGCTCGGAATTCCTTGGGTTTGGTGGGGTTCGACAAGGCGGGGACGGGCAGATCTGTCGAAGTTGGCCCAATAGCTGTTCCATTAGGTTCCATTGTGTCCTGCGAAGTGCGCATCGATCGACGATGTGCGAATTTTTTGCACCACCAGTGCAACACCGGGCTCTGGACCGGGTGTCGGTGAGTGTAGGCAATTTATTGATATTTATGACTAAAATGGTCGGGACGAGAGGATTCGAACCTCCGACCCCCACACCCCCAGTGTGATGCGCTACCAGGCTGCGCTACGTCCCGACCGTCAAGACCCCGTCGGTGACGGGATCAAGGAGGGCGCCTATAGGCAGACGATGGGCGGATGGCAAGCGGATCGGGCTGGCTTTGGCGACTGGATCGAACCCCATCTTGAAACGGCGGCTGGCAGCGCCAACTTACGGGCCATCTGAAGTGGTCGCCGCCCGGGCACCTCGCGTTGCTATCGGTGGGTATTGCTGCTAATCGCGCGCCTTTCCGGCGTGGTCCGACTTGCCGTATCTGCCGAGCAAACGTCTCAAGAAAGCAGTTTCATTCATGAACAGCCCGATCCTTTCCGTCCTGTCCGCCGCTGCCACGACTGGCGGCCCGCCCGCCTGGTTGCAGTTCCTGCCGCTGGTGGCGATGGGCGTGATTTTCTACCTTTTGATCCTGCGCCCGCAGATGCGCCGTCAAAAGGAACAGCAGATCAAGCTTGGCGGGATCAAAAAGGGTGATTCGGTGCTGACCGGCGGCGGCCTGCTGGCCAAGGTGACCAAGGTTGACGATCATTATGTCGAGCTGGAACTTGGGCCCAACATGAAGGTCAAGGCGCTGAAATCGACCATCGCCGATGTGATCCTGCCGGGCGGTGCCAAACCTGCCAACGATTGATGCTCAGCATTGTGCCAAATATCTGCCAAGATTTCTGAAAGAGCCCTCTGACGATGCTCGATTTTCCTCGCTGGAAACAGGCCTGGCTGTGGCTGCTGACGCTGACAGCCTGCTTTGCTGCACTGCCTTCGCTAAGCTCGGTCGCGGGGCTTTCGTGGCCCAGCGTGCTGCCCGCGCCGCGGATCAACCTTGGGCTTGACCTTGCCGGTGGCAGCCACATCCTGCTGGAAGCAAATCCGGCGCAGGTTACCCGCCAGCGGCTGGAAACCATGGAAGAAAGCGTCCGTGCGCGGCTACGCCAAGCTGACCCCAAAATCCGTGTCGGCGATATCTCGACCAAGGATGGCTCGCTCAGCTTCATGGTTGAAGATCCGGCCCAGATCGATGCAGCCCGTGAACAGGTTTTGCCTTTGACCAGCGGTGCGGGGCTTACCGGCCAGCGCGATTGGGACATCAAGATGGTCGATGGTTCGCGCATCGTGATGACCCCGACCACCGCAGGCATCACCCTGGCAGTGACCCAGGCGATGGATACCGCGACAGAGGTTGTCCGCAAGCGGATCGACGCATTGGGCACACGAGAGCCGACGATCATCCGCCAGGGTGCAGATCGCATCGTGGTGCAGGTTCCCGGCCTCAAAGATCCGGCAGCGCTCAAAAATCTGCTCGGCCAGACCGCCAAGCTTGAATTCAAGCTGGTCGATGGCACGGCGTCTCCCACCGATATCGCGCAGGGCATTGCCCCCCCCGGTAGTGAAATCGTGCCGTTTGCGGCGCAGCAACCGGGGCAGGTCGTGTCCTCGATCGCGGTGCGACGGCTTGGCGGGATCAAGGGCGATTCGCTGACCAATGCGCAGCAAAGCTATGAACAGCAGACCAACCAGCCGGTTGTCTCGATCACTTTCGATCAGCAGGGCGGTGCCAAATTCGCCAAGCTGACGACCGAGAATGTGGGCAAGCCGTTTGCGATCATACTCGATGGCAAAGTGCTGTCAGCCCCCAATATCAACGAGCCGATCATGGGCGGCAGCGCCCAGATTTCGGGCAGCTTCACCGTGGAAAGCGCCAATCAGCTGGCCATTGCGCTGCGTTCCGGGGCGCTGCCGGTTGATCTCAAGGTGGTGGAAGAACGTTCCGTCGGACCTGATCTTGGCGCTGATTCGATCCGCAAGGGTATGATCGCCATGCTGATCGGTACCACCGCACTGATGATGTTCATCCTGGCCACCTATGGCCGGTTTGGGCTCTATGCCTGCTCGGCACTGGTGATCAACGTGCTGATGATCCTGGGGATCATGGCCATCATCAACACCACGCTGACCCTTCCGGGGATCGCCGGTTTCGTGCTGACTATCGGCGCGGCGGTTGACGCCAACGTGCTGATTAACGAGCGGATCCGCGAGGAACGGATGCGGGGCAGGCGCGTGGTTCAGGCGGTCGAGGTCGGCTATAAGGAAGCCAGCCGCGCGAT
>JAYVKX010000407.1:0-4669 GCA_043768005.1 Novosphingobium sp.
TCGCGGCCTTGGCGCGGCGCAGCGATTCGATCGAATAATTGTCCTGCGCCTCGCGGGTCAGCTGATAGTCGTTAGCGGTATCCTGCGCGAAAGTGCCCATCGCCCGGCCGGCCTCATAGGCATCTTCCAGCCCATCGAGGAACATATGGTCATAGGCAGTATCATGCCCGATCCGCGCGCCTGAGCGGTGCTTTTTGAGGAGGTACGGCGCGTTGGTCATACTTTCCATACCGCCTGCCACCACCATATCGATCGAACCGCAGGCCAGTGCCTCTGCGCCCATGATTACCGTCTGCATGCCCGAGCCGCAAACCTTGTTGACTGTGGTTGCCTGAACCGATTTGGGCAGGCCCGCCTTGATCGTCGCCTGACGGGCCGGGGCCTGACCGAGGCCAGCGGGGAGGACGCAGCCCATGTACACCCGCTCCACATCGGCGCCATCGATCCCGGCGCGGGCCACTGCCCCCCGGATCGCGGTGGCTCCAAGATCGGTTGCCGATACATCGGACAACACGCCTTGCATCCCGCCCATCGGGGTGCGCGCGTAAGACAGGATGACAATCGGATCGTGTGCGGAAAGCTGGGCCATGGCATTGCGCCTTTCTGAAGACAGAATGAAGGAGTCTTATTGGCTCATAATGCTGCGCTGCGGCATTGGCAATTAAATGGGGCAATCCTGCATACGATATCATGGAACCTTGCCAAGTGCCGCACCATCGGGAAAGAGAGTGGCAAATCGAAACGGGAGAGCAAGATGGCCACCAGTGAAATCGCGCGCATGGACAGCGTCCTCGCCAGCCAACGCGCCGCATTAACCGCCGCCATGCCAGAGGCGATGTCAGTCCGGCGTGACCGGATCGACCGGGCGATCGCGCTGCTGATCGATTATAAAGATGAATTTGCCAAGGCTGTCTCGGCGGACTTTGGCCATCGTAGCACCGAACAGACGCTGATGACCGATATCATGCCCTCGGTCGGCGCGCTCAAGCATTCGCGCAAGCATTTCGAAAGCTGGTCACGCAATGAACGGCGCACCCCGATGTTCCCACTCGGCCTGCTGGGGGCCAAGGCCGAGGTGGTCTATCAGCCCAAGGGCGTGGTCGGCGTGATCGCGCCGTGGAACTTCCCGGTGGGTATGGTCATGGTCCCGATGGCGGGGATACTGGCGGCCGGCAATCGCGTGATGATCAAACCGTCCGAATTTACTGATCGCGTCGCGCAGGTCTTTGCCGAAGCCGTGCCGAAATATTTCGCCGACGATGAAATGGCGGTGTTCACCGGCGGGGTCGAGGTGGGCAGCGCCTTTTCCAAGCTGGCCTTCGATCACCTGATTTTCACCGGCGCGACCAGCGTTGGCAAGCACATCATGCGTGCGGCTGCTGAAAATCTGGTGCCGGTTACGCTGGAACTGGGCGGCAAATCACCGACCATCATCGGGCGCAGCGCGGATAAGAAGAAGGTGGGCGAACGGGTGGCCATGGGCAAGATGATGAACGCCGGGCAGATCTGCCTCGCGCCCGATTATCTGTTGGTGGCCGAAGAGCAGGAAAGCGAAATGATCGCCAGCGTCGTTTCCAGCGTTTCGGCGATGTACCCGACCCTGCTTGGCAATGATGATTATACTTCGGTGGTCAACGGGCGGAATTTTGAGCGGCTGCAGGGCTATCTTGCCGATGCGAAGGAAAAGGGCGCCGAGCTGATCGAGGTCAACCCCGGCAATGAGGATTTCAGCGCCTCCAATGGTAACAAGATGCCGCTGACCATTCTGCGCAATGTCACCGATGATATGAAGGTAATGCAGGAAGAGATTTTCGGCCCGATCCTGCCAGTTAAAACCTACGCCAAGCTGGAAGAGGCGCTGGATTATGTGAACGCCCATGATCGCCCGCTGGGCCTCTATTACTTCGGCAGTGACAAGTCCGAGGAGCAGCAGGTGCTGACCAGGACAATCTCGGGCGGGGTCACCATCAACGATGTATTGTTCCACAATGCGATGGAAGATCTGCCGTTTGGCGGGGTCGGCCCGTCTGGCATGGGCAGTTATCATGGTCACGATGGGTTCAAGACCTTCAGCCACGCCCGCGCCGTCTATCGCCAGCCAGCGCTGGATATCGCCAAGCTTTCGGGCTTCAAACCGCCCTATGGCAAGGCAACCTTGAGCACACTGACCCGCGAGCTGAAGAAATAGGCTGTTTCGCGTCTATTCAGGCTCCAAAATCGGCATTTCTTCGGGTAAACAGGGGGCAATCCCACTTGCGCCCTGCCGATGGCCGGACTAGGGCGCGGGCATCCATTTGCAAAGCCGAGTCAGCCTGTTGGTAGACCTGTCACAATATCTGCCGATCCTGATCTTTCTGGCCATCGCGCTGGGACTATCGTCGATCTTCGTCTTCCTGCCGATGGGGGTTGCCCGGTTGACCGGCACGCATAACCCCAATGCAGAGAAAAACAGCGAATATGAATGCGGCTTTCCCGCATTCGAGGATTCGCGCAGCCAGTTTGACGTGCGGTTCTATCTGGTCGCGATCCTGTTCATCATCTTCGATCTTGAAGCAGCGTTCCTGTTTCCCTGGGCGGTCAGCCTGAAGGAAACCGGCTGGGCGGGCTGGATCACGATGATGGTGTTCCTGTTCGAACTCATCATCGGCTTCATCTATGCTTGGAAAAAGGGAGCGCTCGAGTGGGAGTAGATTCAGCCCCGTCGCAAGCCCCTGCGCTCATCAATGCCGATGGCACTGCGATGAGAGCGCCAGATGCCGGGTTTTTCAATGACTTGAATGCCGAAGTTCACGACAAGGGCTTCCTTGTCGCCAGCACCGAGGATCTGTTCCAATGGGCCCGTACCGGCAGCCTGTGGTGGATGACCTTTGGTCTGGCCTGCTGCGCGGTCGAGATGATCCATGTCAGCATGCCGCGTTATGATATGGAGCGGTTCGGCGTCGCCCCGCGCGCGTCCCCGCGCCAGTCAGACGTGATGATCGTGGCGGGTACCCTGTGCAACAAGATGGCCCCGGCGCTGCGCAAGGTTTACGATCAGATGTCGGACCCGAAATACGTTATTTCGATGGGCAGCTGCGCCAATGGCGGCGGTTATTATCACTATAGCTACAGCGTTGTGCGCGGGTGTGACCGGATCGTGCCGGTCGATATCTATATTCCCGGATGCCCGCCGACGGCTGAAGCGCTGCTTTATGGCGTGATGCAGCTCCAGCGCAAAATCCGCCGCGTCGGGACGCTGGAGCGGTGAGGCGTCTATTGCTCCTGGGGGCGCTAGCCTCGGCAAGTCCGTTATCTGCTGTTGAGCCCGGGCCAACGGCAAATTGGCAGCGCGCATCAAGCCCGGATGGGCGTGTGTCCATTTTGACACCCTGCAACCAGCGCGAACTTCAGACTAAAGCAATATCCGGCAGTTTTGAAATCGTGTGCGAAAAGGATGGCTTGAAGTTCTGGATAAGGAGTGGACTATACCCGACCGAGAGCGGCAAGGTGATGAGTTACAACCAGTGGCAAGCTAGAGTGACGCAAGTCGTCGGAGGCACAAGTGTTACAACGCACCTTCGCGTTCATCGGCACCGTGCATTTAGGGCATTGAGCAAAGCCGTCATCCCGATGATCGAAGTGTTAGATTACCGGCCCGAACAGCCCCTTGTGATTGAGCTGAGAGAGTCGAAATTGAGCGCGTCAAAGCTTCCACTAAATATGCAAGGCCGATTCAATTTGGTCGAAGCGTTTTTGGACTCGCTGGAGTTCCGAGCAGCATGACTGTCCTGCACTCTGCTCCTAGATTCACCTCGAACGACGGCGTGATCGACACGCTGGCCAAGGCGCTTGGCAGTGCCGTGCTCGCCACCAGGGAAGAACACGGTGAGGTCTTGCTCACCGTGATGCGCGGCGAGATCGAGAACGTGCTGCGGACCCTGCGGGACGAACACGATTACCAGCAGCTGATGGAAATCGCCGGGGCCGACTACCCCGACCGGGCCGAGCGGTTCGAAGTGGTTTATTGCCTGCTCTCGCTGACCAAAAACCACCGCATCATCGTCAAGGTGAATGCCGCCGAGGATACGCCGGTGCCAACCGTCACCACGCTGTGGCCGGTCGCGGGCTGGCTCGAACGTGAAGTGTTCGACATGTATGGGGTGATCTTCGATGGTAATCCGGATCTGCGCCGGATTCTCACCGATTATGGTTTTGAAGGGCATCCCTTCCGCAAGGATTTCCCGCTGACCGGCTATGTCGAGCTGCGCTATTCCGAGGAAGAAAAGCGCGTGGTTTATGAGCCGGTCGAGCTGGCCCAGGATCTACGTCAGTTTGATTTCATGAGCCCATGGGAAGGCGCCAACTATGTGCTGCCCGGCGATGAAAAGGCGGCAGCGGCTGCTGCGCCGCCATCGGTTGCAGCGCCTGCACCTCCACCTGCTTCTGCGCCCGTGAAGGCTAAGAAGGCTGCGGCCAAAAAGCCGAAGGGGGATAAGGCATGAGCGTTCAGCTTGAGCAATCGCCCACCACTGGCGACGAGGTGATCTCCAACTACACGATCAACTTCGGCCCGCAGCATCCGGCCGCGCACGGCGTGCTGCGGATGGTGATGGAGCTGGACGGCGAGATTATTGAGCGGATCGATCCGCATGTCGGCCTGCTCCACCGCGGCACCGAAAAGCTGATCGAG
>JAYVKX010000408.1:0-2761 GCA_043768005.1 Novosphingobium sp.
TGGTGCTCTTCCGCGCGCTGCAGGGCGCTACCGGAGCCTTCATCTCGCCGCTGAGCCAGGCTGCGATGATCGATACCAACAAGCCTTCACGTCAGCCGCAAATGATGGCGCTGTGGGGCATGGGGATCATGATTGGCCCGATCCTGGGGCCGATCCTGGGGGGATGGCTGACCGAGAACTGGAACTGGCGGTGGGTATTTTACGTCAATGTGCCGCTGGGCGCGCTAGCGCTGACAATCTTGATCACCAGCCTGCCTTCACGTCCGATTGCGCGGCGAAGATTTGATCTGTTCGGCTTTAGCATGGTGGCCATCATGCTGACCTCTATCCAGCTGCTGCTTGATCGGGGCAATCACATCGATTGGTTCGATTCGCCCGAAAGCTGGATCTACCTGGGCTTAGCGCTGTGTGCGGGTTGGGCAGGCATGATCCATCTGGCCACCGCCGCCCAGCCACTGTTCAACCGGCACTTGTTTGCCGATCGTAACTTCATCGTTTCGCTATTTTTCATGGCGGTGATTGGCATGGTGATGTTCGCCACGATGGCGCTGCTGCCACCAATGCTGCAGCGCTTGTTCGGCTATTCGGTGATCGATACCGGCATGGTGCTGATGCCGCGCGGGGTCGGCACGCTACTGAGCATGCAGGTCACCGGCCTGCTGATCCGCCGCGGTGTGGACGGGCGCTTTCTGGTTGCGATCGGATTTGCGATTGCTGGCTATTCGTTGATGGATATGGCCGGCTGGTCGCTCGCCATCGATAGCGCCCATGTGATCACCTCCGGGTTCATACAGGGGCTGGGTATGGGACTGGTGTTCATCCCGCTCAACACCAGCGCCTTTGCCACCCTCCCGCCGCTGTTGCGCACAGAAGGATCGAGCCTGCTCAATCTGATGCGTTCTATCGGTGCCTCGGTTGGAATTTCGATCGTCACCGCGCTGCTCGGCCAGAATCTGCAGGTCAGCCACGCCGATCTTGCCAGCCATGTCACCGCATCGATCACCGACGCGATCGATTTTTCAACCGTTGACCGGTTCCAGTCGGCGGGCGATGCCTTGCTGCAGATGATCGATGGCGAGGTAAACCGCCAGGCTGCCATGATCGCCTATATCGACGATTTCTGGCTGATGGCCTGGCTCAGCTTCGCTGCGGTGCCGCTGGTGCTGGTGATGCGCCGATCAACCCCCGGGCAAAAGCTGCCCAAGGAAGATATTCCGCACTGACGAGGCATCTCAACCTTTTTTGAGATGCCGCCGCCCCAGCAGTTCAGCGATCTGCACTGCATTCAGCGCGGCACCTTTGCGCAGATTGTCCGAAACGCACCACAGCACCAGCCCGTTATCGACCGTAGGATCCTCACGCACGCGGCTGACATAGGTGGCACCATCGCCTGCGGCTTCAACCGGGGTGATATAGCCGCCATCTTCGCGCTTATCGATCAGCATGATGCCCGGCGCTTCGCGCAGGATATCCTGGGCTTCATGGGCCGATATTTCATTCACGAATTCAAGGTTGATCGCTTCGGAATGGCCGACGAACACCGGCACCCGCACACAGGTTGCCACTACCTTGATCTTGGGATCGAGGATCTTTTTGGTTTCGACCACCATCTTCCATTCTTCCTTGGTGAAACCATCATCCAGGAAATCATCGATATGCGGGATCACGTTGAAGGCGATCTGCTTGGTGAATTTGGTCGGCACCGCCGGATCGCCGACAAAGATGTTGCGGCTCTGCTCGAACAGTTCGTCCATTCCGGATTTGCCCGCGCCGGACACCGATTGATAGGTGGAGACGACCACGCGGGCGATCTTTGCAGCATCGTGGAGCGGCTTGAGCACCACCACCATCTGCGCGGTCGAGCAGTTGGGATTGGCGATGATGTTTTTCTTTTTATACCCATCGATCGCATCGGGATTAACCTCGGGCACGATCAGCGGCACATCGGGGTCCATCCGGAAATAGGATGAATTGTCGATCACAACGCAGCCAGCAGCGGCCGCCTTCGGGGCGTATTCCTTGGCCGGGCCGGAGCCTGCGGCAAACAGGGCGATGTCCCAGCCGGTGAAATCGAAATGTTCGATATTCTTGCACTTGAGCATCCGGCCGGTATCGCCATATTCGATCTCGATCCCGGTCGAGCGTCCGCTCGCCACCGCTGCGATCTCGTCGCAGGGAAACTCACGCTCGGCCAGAATGTTGAGCATCTCACGCCCCACAGTCCCCGTCGCACCAACCACAACTACCCGATAACCCATCAATTCAATCCTTGCGCATAAGGAAACGGCCGGTCTTCCTGTCTGGGAAGCCGGCCGTCTCGGTCTGTGTGTCAGGTGATCTGTGAGAGATCAGCTTCCGCTCATTCCTTGCCGGCCGTATCGGCGGTCCGAATAACCTTGCGTTCAGCAATACGCGCGCGCTTGCCGGTGCGGCCACGCAGATAGTAAAGCTTTGCACGGCGCACGACACCGCGGCGGACCACGGTAATGCTGTCAATGTTGGGCGAGTAGAGCGGGAACACACGTTCCACGCCTTCGCCAAAGCTCATCTTACGAACGGTGAAGTTCGAGCCGAGGCCACGGTTAGAGCGCGCGATGCACACGCCTTCATAGGCCTGCACACGGGTCCGCTCACCTTCAACCACGCGCACGCCAACGCGCAACGTATCGCCTGCCCGGAAATCGGGGATGCTTTTCTTCGCCTTGAATTCCTCGATAGCTTCCGCTTCGAGCGTCTGGATCAGGTTCATGAACCCTTGTCC
>JAYVKX010000409.1:0-3380 GCA_043768005.1 Novosphingobium sp.
CGATCATGTCGCGGGTCAGATCGGCGCGAGCGTCCAGGCAATGCCAGAATAGCGCGGCCATCTCGGCAAGGCGCAACTGCCCGGCCCCGGCGCGTTCGACCAGCGCAAACAGCGGCCCAAGCTCTTCCTCGGCCGCGACCAGCGCCGCAAAGCTGGGACGGAGCAGGCGAGGGCTACCGTCAATCTCCAAGGAAGCCTCGCCGCGAAAGGGGTTGGCCTGCATCATGCCGAGACCACTTCGCCGCTGCTTTCCAGCTGGAGCGTATAATTGCGCTCTCCATTGAAATCGCCCGCGTAATCAAGCTTTTGTACCAGGAACCGCCCGCGCAGCTTTTCACCGCCTTCAAAGCTCAGCTCATAATCGCCGAGCGTTCCGGCCATGGCATTGGCGCGGATCGAGACTTCGGCGGCGCTGCCCAGGAAGATCCCGGCGGCTGAAACCGAAACCGCCCGGATGCCTGCACCGGTCAGCATTTCGCGCCAGCCGCCGCTATCCTTGCTGCTGATCACCACCGGATCGCCGGTGATCGATAGCTGCGTGGTCCGCAGCCCGGCAACAGTATTGTAAACGGCGGGGGTAGCGCCGTTGGAAATCTTGAGAAGGAAGGCACTGCCTTTCTGGGCGGTCATAAGCGGTTCTCCAGTTGGGAAAAATCAATCCGCGAGGGTGCGGAAGCGGTATTCGAGCAGGATGGCGCGGGTATTGGCGGGGCGCTGTTCGGCGCGGGCGCGCAAGAACTGGACCGAAACGATCTGGAAGCCGGTTTGGGTGGGCGGTAGCGCCGCAATCCGCGCCTCGATGGCGCTGACCAAAGCGGCGGCGGCATCGCTGCGATCACCCCGGCAATGCAGCTCCAGCGCAACGCGGACTTCACGGCCCATCCGGTCCTTGCAGCTCCAGTCAGCGCTGGCACTGGCGGCCACCGCCAGCCAAGGCAGGCTGACCCGTGATGGGGCTTCCTCAACAATCGCGTTAAGCTGGGCGGCCAGTACCGGGTCGGTGGAGAGCCAGGCCAGCAGAGCAGCGCGGGTTTGCACTTCCATGCGGTTTATCCTTTCGTGAATAATGGCCAGAGCAGCGCGGCGCGGCGCCAGCGCCAACCCGGATCAAGATTGGCCGGATCACTTGCGCGGCGTCGGGCAGCGGCCTGGGCGATCCGGTCTGCGGCTGTGGTCAGCCGCGCAGCCAGCCGGTCAAAGCCCGAGAAGGTAGCGATCACGCCAGCCGCATCCGGCGCCAGGGCCGCCACAGCGCAGCGATTGCCGCAGGGGGCGATCCGCTGATGCCATCACCCTCACGCAGGCGGTATTGATGCGCGGCACAGCGCAGCACCCCGTGGCGCAACGCATCGGGCAGGCTGAGCCAATCCGCCGCAAGACCTGCGGTGAACCGCACCGCGATCCGGCCCGCCGCGCCCGGGTTCATCACCCGAACCCGCCCGCCGCCGTCTGCATCAAGCTCGATCGCATAATTGGCCGCAGGCAGCGTAAAGCGCACCCCATCGGCGGGGATACCCTGCAGCGCGGTGATCGCCTGGACCGGCCTTGTTGCCAATTGCTGCCATGCGGCGCTGGCAGGGAGCAGTTCCTCGCAAGTCTGGACCAGCGGCAGGACAGAGGTGAAATCTTCGCACATTTCCAGCGCGCTACGCAGCAGCACGCCAAGCGCTGCATCGTCTGCGGCGGTGGTAATGCCAAGCCATTCCTTCAGCTCGGCCAGCGCAGCAGGCGCCAGGCTCGCCGGTGTGACGATTGCCCGCTTCATGGCGATCTCCAATATTATTTCAGGGAAAATATGCGCCCGCGCCGCAAGGGGGCACGGCGCGGGCGCAAAGGATCGAGCGGGGCGGCCCGATCCTTCAGTTCAAGATCAGGCCGTTACAGCGAGATCTTGAGCAGCTTGATCGCGTCACTATCCAGCACCTGCCCGCCGATCCGCTTGGTCGCGTAAAAGTTGACGTAGGGCTTGTTGGTGAAGGGATCGCGCAGGATCCGGGTCGTCTTGCGTTCGGCGATCAGATAGCCGGCCTTGAAATTGCCAAAGGCAATCGGGAAGACGCCGGCGGCGATATCGGGCATGTCCTCAGCCTCGATCACCGGATAGCCCAGCAGGCGGGCCGGCTGGCCATCAAGGATGCCGGGCTGCCAGATGAACGAGCCATCGGCCGCCTTGAACTTGCGGACCTGCGCCAGCGTGGCCGAGTTCATGACGAAGTTTGCGCCTTGCCGGTGCCCGGCTTTGAGCGAATGGACCAGATCGATCAGCTTCAGCTCGGGCGTCGCATCAAAGGCGGTGGCATTGCCGGTGACGACGAATTGCAGTGTGCCAAACGGGCGGGTGGTGTCATTGACGTTACTGGTCGCAGCGCCAAGGAAGCCCTTGGGCTGGTTGGTGCCGGTGCCATTGATGAAGGCTGCACCTTCGGCCCGGGCAAACTCCATCGCGATCTCGTTTGCCAGCCATTCTTCCAGATTGAAGGCTGTATCATCGAGCATGGCCTGGGTGGCTGAAGGATTCGCGTAAAGCTCACCCATCGGCGGCACGATTTCAGCAAACTTCGGCGTGGCCGTTTCGGGCCGTGCCGCAGCTTCGCTGACCCAGCCAGAGGCAGCGCCGCCGGTGGAGATGAGCTTGCGGTAGCCCGCAGTGCCGGTCTGCACCACCTGGGCGATGCTGCGGATCGGGCTGATTTTCTTGAGCTGGGCTGCGATCATCGCATCGATTTCGCGCGGGACGGCATAGCCGCCATCGGCAAGGACCAAGCCCGTGACCGATTTGAGTTCGGTTTCGCGGCCATTCCGCAGATAGCCGTTGACGAAGCCTTTCAGCTCGACACTTGGGCCAGCCGATCCGTCAAGTGCGGGGCGGGAGGCGGCACGGCCAACTTTTTCGAGGCGCGATTTCACTTCATCGACGTCCGAACGCAGCGCGCCGAGCGCCTGCTCGGCCGCGTCCTGACGCGCAACAAGATCGAACGAGGCGTCAAGCGGCTCGACAGGCATGTCATTTTCCATGGGGCATTCTACCTTTCACAAAATGACCGCTCCAAATGGCGGCCGGGCAAAGTATTTGGGGGGAATCGACTTCAGCCGAGGAGGTGGACCCGCGCGCCGTGTTGCATCGGGTGGGTCACCAGGCTGACTTCGAACAGATCGACTGCGGTCAAATCTCGGCCGTGCTGGTCGCGGGTAAAATTGCGGGCGCGGAAGCCGAAACTGAGCCCGGTCACCGTGCCGCGTTTGAGCGCAGCTGCAGCCCCGCCATCGGGATTGTCGATGGTAGCGATAATTCGCAGGCCGCGCTGATCCTCGGCCACTTCCTCGATCCAGCCGATCCGCTGGTCGGGGCGGTGCTGCCAATAGAGCGGCAGCGGCGTGTC
>JAYVKX010000410.1:0-2931 GCA_043768005.1 Novosphingobium sp.
GCACAAACCGGCGATAGATCGCGCCCAATGCATAGCCCCATCCCCCGCACCAGATGAACACGCCCAGCCAGCCGAGCGAGTACCATCCTTGCCCGGGTAGCGAGCGGGTCATGCCGCTGGGGCGACCGTATTCGAACAGGAAGATCTTGTTGAATGGAGCGCCAATCGGCTTGCCGGACCAAAGCACGCGCGGAACCGGTTCGGTGAGAACCTGCAGCGTATCCAGAAAATAGCCATAGGTTTGCGTACGTTGCGGAATAGCATAAACTAGGTATTCGAAATATTCGAGATTACCGAAATCCATCCCTTCAAGCGGTCGCATCTTTTGGTCAGCAGTCTGATATACTGATCCCGATGTGTCATTGGCGATCCAGCGGCGCAGGGCATCACCCCGGTCCAATCCGATCGAATTGAACAGCACGATGGCACCGATCAGCAGCATGCCTACCTGCAACGTGATCACCTTGCGGTGGTGTTCGTAAAGATACAGCAGGCCTACCGTAACCATCGCCGTCACAAATGGCCCGCGCCCGCCCGTTCCCGCACGGAAGATCACGAAGAACATCAGCGGCATGATCGCAAGCAAGCGGAACCTGAACAACCACGCCACGATCGCACCGCAGGAAGCGAGCATCAGCTGCGCTTCGGCAAGATAGCCATTGCCTTTGGTGTGGACGATAGTTCCAGTATTCATGTCTATCACCATGTCGGAATGGGCACTGCCTTCGCTGGCACCCAGCCATAGTGTAGCGAGCGAATATATTCCGACAGGCAGGCAGATCGCCGCGACCCACACGAAAGTCCGAGCCATCCGGTCACGCTCGGCAATGCCGAAAGCGTCCTGCTTGAATTGCATCGCCACGCTTCCGGTGCGCAGACAGAAGAAGGCGAAGGCCAGAAAACCTAGATTTGCGGCAAGAATCACGGTTAATTTGTCGCTGGGAGACGGCGTGAACTCATAGGCCTGGTAGATAAAATTATAGTCGAAGATCAGGGCGAGGATCGGGCGGAACACGAAAATAAATCCGTGGAAGGCCGCATAAAATGTCAGCGGATGGAACAGGCTGAAATAGGGGCTGCGCAGGAAATAGAACCCAACCACTCCCCAGCACAGCACTGAAAAGGCCAGCGCTGTCTCGTACATCGCGATCTCCATGGGCCTTTTGCCGCGCAGCGCTCCTAACATGGCGAATGGCAATATGGCCAGTGCGAAGGCGCGGGCAATCGGTCCTGATATTAAGCCTCGGGAGCGATCTCGCTCGCCTCGATCAGTATGGCATCTGCGAAGCGGGTGTGGTCGGTGCGGGCGGGTTCGGCCGCAGGATTGAACAGCAGTTCCACCGTATCGGCGAAGCGATCACTATCGGCCAGCCGCGACCGTTCACGCGAAACCACCGACATTTTGCGCCAGAGTGCTTCATCGGTGCCGATCCGCTGCAGTGCATGGGCGATATCCGCAGCCGAGGCGGACTGGACGATGAAGCCATTGGCCAGATTGCAAACCAGTGCCTCGCGCGCGCCAACTTCGAAACTCGCGATCACGGGCAGGCCGACCGCCAAAGCCTCGTTGATGACCAGGCCCCATTGTTCCTCAGCGCTGACCAGTACCAGCGCCAACCCTGAAGCCAGTCGCGCCGAAACCTGCGGGGCGGCAAGAAAGCCAGTGAACTGCACCAGCCCGGTGATACCCAGCCGGTCGCACAGCCGGTCCAGCTCAGGGCGTAGCGGCCCGGAACCGATCATTACCAGCGGCCTTGCCTGTGCTCCCGCTTCGCGCGAATAACAGGCAAAGGCCTCCAGCATGGTTTCGATGTTTTTCTTGGGCACGAACCGGCCAACGAAGATGAACGCCTTGTCGCCAAAGGGGACTTCTGGCACTGGCCCCGCCTGTTCGCGCACCCGCTCCATGCTGACCGTATTGTAGCCGGGCATCACCGGGCGCCGACGAAAGCCCAGGAAACGGACATAGTCATACTGCCTGCACCCGCCGACAATCGCCGCATGATAGGCGGATAGCACGAGCCCCTTGAGATATTCCTTGAGCGCGCTTCGGGGGCGATCATCGAATTTCGAGGCGGTCATCATCACCACTCTGACGCCGAGCAGATGAAGGGCGAAGGCCAGGAAAATGATGTCCGGTTCGCTATAAGCAACCCCGATGAAGGCCATGTCGCAGCGTCGCAGCACGCGCAATTGTTCCCAGAACCGCCGCAGCGGCGAAATATCCTCATAGATCCGCCCGGGAAACAGCTGGATCTTTTCGGCCCCCCGCACAGCACCGGACGGCTCCCAGGCATAGACCTTTGAACCCGAGGTGACTTCGACGGCAAGGACGGTGGCCTGTCCGGTCATACGCCGTCCCACAGCCTCAAGGCGATCGACATGATAGGCCGAAAACTGAGTCCAGAGCAGACCCATCACAGGAAGTTTGCGGTGCGGTGCCGACATATTCTAGCTCAGCTCTGCCAGATAGGCGCGGATCCGGGTGGCAGCCTCTACGGCGGTCGGATCAAGCAGAATTTCAACGGCATCGGCAAAGCGTTCCGTATCGCCCAGCCAGGCGCGCCCGTGCGATCCGGCGACCATCGCCCGCCAGCCCGGCTCATCGCCGCCAAGCTCAAGCATTGCAGTGGCGAGCGCAGCGGCTTCATCCTGGGCAATCGTGAAGCCGTTAGTCAGATTGCGAACCAGCACATCGCGAGAACCGACTGGATGCGAAACAATAACCGGCAGCCCAACCGCAAGCGCTTCGTTGATTACCAACCCCCATTGCTCAACCTTGCTGATCAGGATCAGCGCGAGCGATTCTGCCATCAGGCGCGACACCTCACGGCTCCGCTGAAAGCCCAGAATTTCGATCTTCTCGCTAAGACCCAGCTGGATAATCTGGCTGCGCAAGTTCTGTTCCAACGGCCCGGATCCGACCAAGCG
>JAYVKX010000411.1:0-2120 GCA_043768005.1 Novosphingobium sp.
TCCCTTGGCGTCATAAGGCGTTGCCGGGATCACCGTTTTCAGACCCGCGACATGCGTGAACAGCGCCTCCGGGCTCTGGCTGTGGGTCTGTCCGCCGAATATCCCGCCACCAAAGGGCGATCGCACCGTCATCGGCGCGATGAATTCGCCCGCCGAGCGGTAGCGCAGCCGTGCCGCTTCGGAGACCAGCTGATCCAGCCCCGGATAGATGAAATCGGCAAACTGGATCTCCGGCACCGGGCGCAGGCCATAGGCACCCATGCCGACAGCCGCCCCGATGATCCCGCATTCGTTGATCGGCGTATCGAGGACGCGGGTTTTGCCGTGCTTTTTCTGCAGCCCGTGGGTGGCGCGGAACACGCCGCCGAAATAGCCGACATCCTCGCCAAACACGATCACATCGGGATCGCGGGCCAGCATGATATCCAGCGCATCATTGATCGCCTCGATCATGTTGAGGCGGCGGCCCGGTTTCTCACCTGCCGACAAGGGTGCTTCGTTCGCGCTCATGACTCTTTCCAGCCGGGCCATTTTGTCTCGCGTTCGCGGATGGCTTGCTCTGCCTGTTCTTCAAGATGCCAGGGCAGTTCCTCGAACACATCCTCGAACATGGTGTGGAACGGATGATGCAGGCCGTGGCCCAGGATACCGTTCTTTTCGGCCTCCTTGGTTGCCGCCTTGACCTCGTCGATCAATTCACGGTCCATCGCCTCGTGCTGTTCAACCGACCATTCGCCCAGCGCAACGAGGTGACGCTTCAGCCGCATCACCGGATCGCCCAGCGGCCATTCCTCACGCTCCTGAGCCGAACGGTACTGGGTCGGATCGTCCGAAGTGGAATGACCTTCGGCGCGGTAGGTGAAATGCTCGATCAACGTCGGCCCCATATTGGCCCGCGCGCGGTTCGCGGCCCAGCGCGCTGCGGCATAAACCGCCAGCGCATCATTGCCGTCCACCCGCAGCCCGGCCACGCCATAGCCGATCGCCCGGGCGGCAAAAGTGGTCCGCTCTGCCCCGGCAAAGCCCGAAAAGCTTGAAATCGCCCATTGGTTGTTGACGACGTTGAACACCACCGGTGCATTATAGACCGTGGCGAACATCAGCGCGGCGTGGAAATCACCCTCGGCAGACGATCCTTCGCCTACCCAGGCAGTAGCAATCCGCGTATCGCCCTTGGCCGCAGAAGCCATCGCCCAGCCCACCGCCTGCGGCAGCTGGGTAGCCAGATTTCCGCTGATCGTGAAGAAGCTGTGCTCGCGGCTGGAATACATGATCGGCAGCTGGCGGCCCTTGAGCTTGTCCGCGCGGTTTGAGTAAATCTGGTTGATCATCTCGACCAGCGGATAGCCCCGCGCAATCAGGATGCCTTGCTGGCGGTAGCTGGGGAATACCATGTCATCGCCTGCCAGCGCATAGGCCGAGGCGACCGAGGTGGCCTCTTCCCCGGTGCATTTCATATAGAAGCTGGTCTTGCCCTGGCGCTGGCCGCGATACATCCGATCATCGAAGGCGCGGGTCATCGCCATGGTCCGCAGCATCCGCCGCAGCGTTTCGGGATCAAGCCGGGGATCCCACGGGCCAACCGCATGGTGATCATCATCCAGCACCCGGATCAGATCGGTACACAGCGGATTGGTTTCAGACGTTGCACAAGCCTCATCCGGGCGGAATTGCGCGCCTGCAGGCGGGATCGGCAAATGCGAGTAATCGACAATATCGCCCGGGCGAAACTTCGGCTCTGGGACATGCAGCGACAGCGGCGGCAGATTGCCGCGAGCTGACTGGGTAGGATCAGGCCGATCGGCCATTTCGCGCTCTCCCGCTTCCCCCGCTTGGTCGCTCGCGGTGAAGCAATGTTATACGTGAGCGTTATATTATTTCAAAGTCGTTACTCCGTCAACCATCCTCCCCCTTGGGGGAGGGGGACCGCCGCCGAAGGCGGGGGTGGAGAAGCACGCGCAGTGGCCGCGACCTCTCGAAGATCCGACCACCGCGCGTGCCCCTCCACCACTGCGTGGTCTCCCTCCCCGGATCGGGGAGGATTTCTCACACCGCTACCGGCGCTGCGATATGCGCCTGGGGGGCATAATCGCTGACCGCAAAATCCTCGATCCGGTAGT
>JAYVKX010000412.1:0-4355 GCA_043768005.1 Novosphingobium sp.
CTCGATCAGATCAACCTGACGGCGGGCCTCACTCTCAACCACCGACATCACGAACCGCACCGAATTGACGTTCTTCGTCTCGGTGCGCGTGCCCAGCTCGTCTCCCGGCCTGCGCACGGAGACGTTCACATCCGCGCGCATCGAGCCTTCTTCCATATTGCCATCGCAGCTTCCGACATAGCGCAGGATCGTCCGCAGCTTGCGCAGATAGGCCCCGGTTTCGGCAGGCGAGCGCAAATCGGGACGGCTGACGATTTCCATCAGCGCGACGCCGCAGCGGTTGAGATCGACATAGGACATGGTCGGATGCTGATCGTGCATCAGCTTGCCCGCATCCTGTTCGATGTGGATCCGCTCGATCCCGATGGTCTTGATCTGATCGGGGTGCTTGTCATCAGGGACGACATCGATCGCGCCCTCACCCACGATCGGATGGTACAGCTGGCTGATCTGATAGCCCTGCGGCAGATCAGCGTAGAAGTAGTTCTTCCGGTCAAACCGCGAATATGTGTTGATCCTGGCCCCCACCGCCATGCCGGTGCGCACCGCCTGACGGATGCACTCGGCATTGGGCACCGGCAGCATCCCCGGCATCGCGGCGTCTACCAGTGAGACCTGCGCATTGGGCTCGGCCCCGAATGTGGTCGAGGCGCCGGAGAACAGCTTGGAACGGCTCGTCACCTGCGCGTGGACCTCAAGGCCGATCACGACCTCCCACTCACCGGTTGCGCCCTGGATACGATAATTGGTTTCAGTCATGGTTCTGCCGATAGTGCGTGAGCGAATGAGTGCCAAGGGGGGTGATCGTGGTGCTGCAAGTTTTAGCCGCGCAGTTCGCCCAGAAACGATCGTCCGAGCCGCAGAACCTCATCAACCCATGGCAGGCGCACAGCCATGAATTCCTTGATGCGGCGGAAGCGTCCGTAATATTTATTGCCATAGATCGTCAGCGGGCGGGCAAGATCGACATCTGCACTTTGCCCGGCGACCAGCCGTGTCGGCAGCCAGGCAAAGGCGGCCATCGGACGCGGAGTGGCCGTGCGGTTTGGCGTTCCCCGGTGCCACAGGTTTGATGGGCGGATCAGCACATCCCCGCGCGCCAATGTCGGCGCTATGGCCCGGATCGCCCAACCTTCGCGGCGGAAGCGCCAATAGCTCATCTCGTACTGGTGGCTCTGCGGCACAATTTCGGTTGCACCGTTGCTAATGTCGGTATCAACCAGACAGATATTGACGATGATGATCCGCTGATCGAAATTTCCATCGATGTGGAAGTCCTGAAAGCTGCTGCCGGGCAGGTTCAAATTGCCTACCGCCTGCACCAGCGTCACTGGCTCGCCCGCCAACCCGGCGGCTAGCGTGGTCAGACCCGCCAGCTCCATCGCTGCCAACAGGTCTTGCCCCGCCGGACCCATGTTGAAATTGAGGTTGCCGGCCAGCTTTCCAGATTCGGCAAAGCGCCAGCCAGCTGCACGCAGCCGGGCATATTCGCCCGTCACTGCCTGCCCCATCGCCTCGCATTCAGCCACCGGCAGCGCGCCGCGCAGGACCAGATAGCCATCGCGGGCGAAGCCATCGGTCATAGCGCGGCCTGATTTGGCGGAAGGGTTGATGAGCTCTCAAGTGTGCTTCCGATCGCCGCACCAAGGCGCATCGCCGGACGCTCAACCAGTAGGGTCAGCAACCACGCAAATACAAATATTCCAGCAAGTGCCGCCAGCTTGGCCGCAGGATTTGCATCCGCTGCCGGTCCCATCACCCGCTGAAGTATCCGCAGTACGGGGATATGCGTCAGGTAGATCGTGTAGGAGAGCAGGCCGAGAAACTGGAACGGTGCCCGGCCAAACAGCGACCCACCGCCCCGCCCAGAAAGCACGCACATAGCAGCAATCCACGGCAGGCCAATCGCCGCGGCGGGCACATAGGCCGCCAGCGCCATGACCGTTCCAAGTCCAACAGCAAGCGGCAGCAGCGGCAGTGCGAGTGTAAGCTCCGCCCGGTAGAGCAAATGACCAGCCAGCAATCCACAGACTGCACGGACTAGATAAAGCCGCTCGCCCCCGGCGGCAGCAATGTCGGCGATTCCCAGAACAAGCAGCGCTGCAATCAACAAGGGGCGCACCCAGCGATCAGGCACCCGCAAGGGCGTCAATACAGCCAGTATCGGCAAATAGAACTCCCAGCACACACTCCAGGCCGGAAAATTAGCGGGATCCTGTCCGGTAACCGGCGCTGCTATCACCAGTTCCGCAAAGCTCCAGTCACCAGGCGTGGCCAGAATGGCGACCAGCGTGGTCAAATAGAACACCGGGGCAAGCCGAAAGAAGCGCCGGACGATGAATAGCTTGGCCTGCACACCGTGACGGGTGGCGTGGGTCAGAACAAATCCGCTGAGCAAAAAGAATACGTCGACTGAAAGTTCAAACCGAATGCCCTTCCACCCGATCATCCGTTCAGCAAAGCTGTTGAATCCAAGATGCAGCAGCACAACCGCCAGCGCCAGCACGCCGCGCAGCCCATCAAGATCGAGAAAATGCCGCCGTTCTTCCCCCGCTACCTCCACGGGAAAAATCGATGTCACCACCACCGCTCAGGCCGCGCCGTAAACAGCGCGCGGCTCTCTATCGCCAGCCCCGCATTCAGCACGCTTTGTTCATCGAAAGCCTGACCGATGATCTGGAGGCCCAGCGGCAAGCCCTGACGGTTGAGCCCGGCGGGAACCGACATCGCGGGCAGGCCTGCCAGTGAAGCTGGAACCGCGAACACATCGTTGAGATACATCGACAGCGGATCGTCGCTCTTTTCGCCAAGGCCAAACGCAGCGGTCGGCGCGGTCGGGGCGAGGATCACGTCGCAGGCCTTGAACGCTTCGGCAAAATCGCGCGCGATCAACGTGCGGACCTTCTGCGCCTGGGTGTAATAGGCATCGTAAAACCCCGCCGAGAGCACATAGGTGCCGATCAGGATCCGGCGCTTTACCTCCGCCCCGAAGCCCGCCGCACGGGTCGCGGCGTACATATCCTGCAGGCCCGCGCCATCCGGCAAATCGCGCAGGCCATACCGCACCCCGTCATAACGGGCGAGGTTTGACGAGGCTTCGGCGGGCGCGATGATGTAATAGGTCGGCAGCGCATATTTGGTGTGCGGCAGGCTGATATCGACGATCTCCGCGCCGGCATCCTTCAGCCAGGCGATCCCCTGATCCCAGCTGGCCGCGACATCGGCGTCCATCCCGTCCATCCGGTATTCGCGCGGGATGCCAACGCGCCGCCCTCGCATATCGCCCGATAGTGCCGCTTCCCAATCGGGCACAGGCATATCGAGGCTGGTCGAATCCTTGGGATCGAACCCGGCCATTACCTCCAGCATGATCGCGCAGTCACGCACATCGCGGGCCATTGGTCCGGCCTGATCGAGCGAGGAGGCAAAGGCGACAATGCCCCAGCGCGAGCAGCGGCCATAAGTGGGCTTGATCCCGGAAATGCCGGTGAAGGCGGCGGGCTGGCGGATCGAGCCACCGGTATCGGTGCCAGTCGCGGCAGGCGCGAGCCTGGCGGCAACCGCCGTGCTGCTGCCGCCCGAGGAACCCCCGGGAGCAAGCGCGGCATTTCCGCCATCGTTCCTGC
Source organism: Novosphingobium sp. (assembly GCA_043768005.1). GTDB lineage: Bacteria > Pseudomonadota > Alphaproteobacteria > Sphingomonadales > Sphingomonadaceae > Novosphingobium. The sequence continues at coordinate 3,627 of JAYVKX010000412.1, forward strand.
GCCACGGGCTGATGACATTGCCGAAATAAGACGTCTCATTGGACGAGCCCATCGCGAACTGATCGAGGTTGAGCTTGCCCAGCATTCCGGCACCGGCATCCCACAGCTTCTGAGATATGGTGCTTTCATACTGGGGGGTGAAACCCTCCAGAATATGGCTGGCCGCGGTGGTCTGCACGCCCTTTGTGGCGAACAGATCCTTCATCCCGATCGGTACCCCGCCCAGTCTGCCCAGCGGCTGGCCCGCCGCGCGCCGCGCATCGGTGGCAGCGGCAGCTTCCAGCGCCTGTTCAGGCGTGGCGATGATAAAGGCGTTGAGGGCTTTCTGCGCGGCGGCGACATTGGCGTTAAACGCTGCTGCCACTTCGGCTGCGGTGAAGGTGCCCGCAGCAACCCCATCGCGGATCGCGGCGACGCCCAGTTCGGTCAGGTCGTTTGGCGTTTCTGGCATCACTCAATCACCTTGGGCACGCCGAAGAAGCCATGTTCAGCCGCCGGCGCATTGGCCAGCACCGCAGCGCGGATTCCGCCGCCGGTCAGCGGATCGGCATCGACCACATCGGCGCGCAGCCGCAGCACATTGGGGATCACCGCAGTCATCGGCTCAACCCCGGTCACGTCAACTTCGCCCAGCTGTTCAACCCAGCCGAGGATATTGTTCAGTTCGGGCACCATCGCGGCAACCTCGGCCTCGTTCATTTTGATGCGGGCCAGCGCAGCGATCTTGGC
>JAYVKX010000413.1:0-2262 GCA_043768005.1 Novosphingobium sp.
GATGCTGAAATGTCAGAGAAGCTCGCCGCGATGAATGCCGCTGCGACCCGCGCAGAAGCCGCCGCAACCCGCGCCGAACAGGCAGCCCATAGCGCCTCATCCGCCCCGGCCCCGCAATCTGCCGAGGCAGAGATCGATCCCGAAGACGATGGCACCCGCAATGAGCCAGCCACGCAGGATCCCAATTCACCGGCATTCAACAACACGGTAGGCTGACCGGAACACGGTAGGCTGACCGGACTTTCCGCAAGGCTCCGCTTTGCCTGCGCGCGTCTGCAGGCTATGGGCTGACGCATTAACGCAGGTTTCAGCGGGGCGAAATCATGACATCCACCTCTATTTATGTCCTCAACGGGCCGAACCTCAACCTGCTCGGCACGCGTGAGCCGCAGGTTTACGGCTCTGACACGCTGGACGATATCGCCGCCTTGCTGGTCGAACGGGCGCAGACGTTGGGGCTGACGATCGAGATGCGCCAGTCCAATCATGAGGGCCATCTGGTTGATTGGCTTCATGAAGCGCAGGCCGAAAGGGCCAAGGCAGTGCTGCTGAATGCGGGAGCCTTCACCCATACCAGCATTGCGCTGTATGATGCGATCCGGGCAATCAATTGCCCGGTGATCGAGGTGCATCTGTCCAACCCCCATGCGCGCGAGGAATTTCGTCACAACAGCTATGTCGGCATGGCCGCGCGGGGCACGGTCGCCGGGTTTGGCGCGCAGAGTTACCTGCTGGCGCTGGCAGCGGCAGCCTCTCTCTAGGGCACAATCGGCACTTCGGGTCTTGCCTCTGCCAGCGCCCCCGCGCATAGGCCGAAGGATAGTCAACCATGAGGAACGCATGGCCGAAGAAAAGGGCGCTGGCCGGATTTCCGGCGGCATGAGTATCGATACTGCGCTGGTGCGCGAACTGGCTGAACTGCTGGCTGAAACCGGTCTGACCGAGATTGAGGTTGAGGACGGCAATCGCAAGATCAAGGTTGCGCGAAATGCCGCGCCGGTTGCTGCGGTGCAAGCCGTGGCCGCGCCCCTTGCGGCAGCGCCTGCGGCTGCGGCACCCGCACTCGCCCCGGCGGCGGTTCCGGCGGTAGATCCAAATGCGGTCAAATCACCGATGGTCGGCACCGTCTATCTGGCGGCGGAGCCAAGCTCGCCCAATTTCATCAGCATCGGTGCCCAGGTAAAGGTCGGCGATACGCTGGTCATCATCGAGGCGATGAAGGTGATGAACACCATCACTGCGCCCAATGCCGGCACAGTTACCGCCATCCTGGTTGAAAACGCGCAGCCGGTCGAATTTGACCAGCCGCTGGTGGTGGTCGCCTGAGCTGATGGCAATCCAGCGTCTGCTCATCGCGAACCGGGGCGAGATTGCGCTGCGGATCCACCGCGCCGCGCATGAAATGGGGATCGAGACGGTTGCGGTGCATTCCACTGCCGATGCAGATGCGATGCATGTCCGCCTTGCCGATCATGCCGTCTGCATCGGACCGCCTGCCGCCAAGGACAGCTATCTTAACGTAGCAGCGATTATTTCGGCGGCTGAGATTTCGCACGCTGATGCGATCCACCCCGGCTATGGTTTCCTGTCGGAAAATGCCCAGTTTGCCGAGATTGTCGAAGCTCACGGGATCACCTGGATCGGCCCTAAGCCTGAACATATCCGCACCATGGGTGACAAGATTGAAGCCAAGCGAACCGCAGGCGCGCTGGGTATGCCGCTGGTCCCGGGTTCCGACGGCCCGATAACAGATCCGGTCGAAGCAGCCAAAATCGCCGCGGAAATCGGGTATCCGGTTATCATCAAGGCCGCGTCGGGCGGCGGCGGACGGGGTATGAAAGTCTGCACCGGACCTCACGAACTTGAAACACTGATGCAACAGGCGGGCTCGGAAGCCAAAGCCGCGTTTGGCGATGCTACGGTCTATCTTGAAAAATACCTTGGCAACCCGCGCCATATCGAGTTCCAGATTTTCGGCGATGGCAATGGCAATGCGATCCATCTGGGCGAACGCGATTGCTCGCTGCAACGGCGCCACCAGAAGGTGCTGGAAGAAGCCCCTTCCCCGGTCATTTCGCAGGAAGACCGGATGCGGATGGGCGGCATCGTTTCCAAAGCAATGGCCGACATGGCCTATCGCGGTGCGGGCACGATCGAATTCCTGTGGGAGGGCGGTGAATTTTATTTCATCGAGATGAACACGCGGCTGCAGGTCGAGCATCCCATTACCGAAGCGATCACCGGGGTCGATCTGGTCCGCGA
>JAYVKX010000414.1:0-6153 GCA_043768005.1 Novosphingobium sp.
TATCGAAATTCAGCGATAATGCCTCGCGCGGGACTGTACCGACCTCTGTGCTTGACCATGAGACATCGGATCACCTCCTTTCGCGCTGTTGAAGCCAAAGTCGCTTTCTTGTGAAAGCTGAACCGGGTGGCACCGCCGCCTCGGCCTTGTGTAATATGTGAATCAAAACTGCGGCAACAACAAGACTTGCATTGATTTATTTTGGCGTCAGTATCTGTCGCTTCGCGGTGCGTGCAAGCGGCCCCGCAATCCCGCTCAGCGGCAATCCTCGATCACCCGGCTGACCTCGGGCCAGCTGGGCAGAGAAAGCATCGCCAGACCTGCGGTTTCCAGCGCAAACCGGCCCCGGCTGAAGGCCATCGCATCAAGGATCGGATCACTGGTGCGGATCGGTGCGGTGATCCAGCCGGGCAGGCTAACCGCCGGTTCACTGGTCAAGGCGCGGATACCGGTGGTGGTAGAGATCGCCATGGGGAGATGCTGTCCGGGTATTTCGGCCCCGGTTCCGGCGCGGGCGAACAACACTTGCAGCGCGGCCCGATCACAGCTGAGTATAACCAGCGGCGGCGCGTCGGGGCTGCCGAACCGCGCGATCGAGCGGCCATTTTCCAGCGCCCAGCTCCATTGCCCGGGGGTTACCGGCAGATCGCGCCAATTGGCAGGCAGCTTTGGCGCAGGCGGCACCGGGATCGGCGCGATCACCGGTGGGGGTGCGGGCGGTGGAATCATTCGCGGCGCGGCGCAGGAGGTAAGCAGCGCCACTGCGGTACTCACGCTGGCCAAAGTCAGTAGCCGCTGCCCAAGTGCCTGCGATTTACGGTGATTTGCCTTCATCCCCTCCCTATGGAATGAGGCGCAACCCTTCACAAGTGCGCTATGCCCATGACCAACTCGCCAAAGCCTCGTCCTGCCGCCAAGACTCGCGTCGATCAGCTGCTGGTCACGCGCGGCCTTGCGGAAAGCCGGGCGCGGGCGCAGGCGCTGGTGCTCGCGGGGCTGGTTTTTTCGGGCGAGGTCAAGATTGCCAAGAGCGGCCAGGCGATTGCCGAAGCTGCGCCGCTGGAGGTGCGCGGGCGCGATCATCCGTGGGTGTCGCGCGGCGGGATCAAGCTGGCCCATGCAATCGCTCACTTCGTGCTTGATCCGCGCGGGGCGACCGCGATGGATGTGGGCAGTTCGACCGGCGGGTTCACCGATGTGCTGTTGAGCCAAGGCGCGGTGCGGGTGTTTGCGGTTGATTCGGGCACCAATCAGCTGGCCTGGAAGCTGCGGCAGGATCCGCGCGTCACCGTGCTGGAGCAGACCAGCGCGCGGATCCTCACCCCCCAGCAGATCGATGCGCCGTGCGATTGGGTGGTGTGCGATGCCAGCTTTATTGGCCTGGCCAAAGTGCTGGAAGTGCCGCTGCGGCTGGCCGCGCCGCAGTGCCAGCTGGTCGCCCTGATTAAGCCGCAGTTCGAGGTTGGCCGGGGCGACGTGGGCAAAGGCGGGGTGGTCCGCGATAGCGCGCTGCACGCCCGGGTCTGCACAGAGGTGCAGGGCTGGCTCGAAGGCGAGGGCTGGGCGGTGCAGGGGATAGTCGAAAGCCCGATCACCGGCCCCGAAGGCAATGTGGAATTCCTGATCGCGGCCAAGCGGAGATAGGCGGGCAAAGCGTCATTGCCAGCCGCGCGCGGCCTCGCCAATATCGCCTGAGTAAACATCCGAATCGAGGATTGCCCCTGTATGACAGAGCTTGCTTTACCCGGCCAGTTGCGCGCCGCCTTGCTTCGCTGGGCGCTGGTGCTGGTGCCGGGCCTATTGATGCTGGGGTTTGTTTCGGGGATGGTTGCAGGATCGGGGCCGGGCAATCCGTGGTTCGATGATCTGGTCAAGCCCGCGATCTATCCGCCGCCGGCCGCCTTCGGGATTGTCTGGTCGATCCTTTATGTGATGATGGGACTGGCAGCGGCAATGATCGCCTCGGCGCGGGGCGCGCCCGGGCGGGGGTTGGCGATAGCAGTGTTTGCGGCACAATTTGCCGCTAATCTGGCCTGGACCCCGCTGTTCTTCGGCGCGCATCAAATCAGCGCAGCGCTGGTGCTATTGGTGGCAATCGATGTGCTGGTGATCGCCACCATCGTGCTGTTCCGCAAGATCCGGCCGCTCGCCGCCTGGCTGCTGGTGCCGTATCTGGCGTGGATCCTGTTTGCGAGCCTGCTCAACTATGAATTTCTCCGTACCAACCCCGATGCCGATGGGCGCGCGCATTCAGGCGCGGCGACCCGCGTTGTAATTTGATCCGCGAAAGCCGATATAACGCCCATGCAAAGTGAAAACCCCCGCATCGCCGACTTCGTCAAACTGCTTAACAGCGCCGCTGGCACCTTTGCCGGAATGGGCCGCGAAGCGCGCGAAGGTGCGCGCGAACGGTTCAAGGAGGCGTTCGGCGGCATGGACTTCGTCAGCCGCGAGGAATTTGACGCGGTCAAGGATATGGCCGCCAAAGCCCGCGACGAAAACGCCGCGCTGAGCGCGCGGATCGAAGCGCTTGAGGGTAAGAAAAAAAAGTAATTTGATCCTCCCCTATGGGAGAGGGGGACCACGAAGTGGGGAGGGGCACACTGTAATCGCTCCGCCGGTAAGGTTCCGATCACTGCGCATACCCCTCCACCCCGGAACTGCGTCCGGTGGCCTTTCTTTCCGTTGCGGGGAGGATTGCGTTGTCCGCAGCCGAAGCCCACATCCCAGCCCATGAACATCAGCGCCCCTGCCATCATTTGCGCCGCGCGTCCGCACGGCGAAACGGCGGTGATTGCGCGGCTGCTGACCGAGCATCACGGCCTGATCGCCTGCTATGTTGCGGGCGGGCGCGGGCGGGGCTTGCGCCCGGTGTTGATCCCGGGAAATCTGATCGAGGCGGAGCTGCGGTCGCGCTCTGAAGGCCAGCTACCCTTCGCCAGGCTGGAACTGAGCGAAAGCCGCGGAGCCTGGCTGGGGGAGCCACTGGCGGCCAGCGCGATTGGCTGGGCCACCGCGCTCACCGCCGCTGCCCTGCCAGAACGGCAGGCCTATCCCTCGCTCTATCAGGCGCTGGTTGGCCTTCTCAGTGCGATCTGCCACGCCCCATCGGCGCGCGGCTGGGTGCCGGGTCTGGTCGCCTATGAAACGCTGCTGCTGCGCGAGATGGGCTATGGCGGCGCACCGCCGCCGCTGGCCGAAGACTGGGCCGCGTCGCTGTGCGCGTTCGATGCGATCGGGCCGCTGGTGGAACGCTATTGCCTTGCCGATCGGCGCGGCGATGTTATGGGAGCGCGCGCCATGCTGCGTGAGCAGCTGGCCCGGATTGGCTAGGCGAACAACCCCATGAAGATTGCAGTTTTCCCCGGCGACGGGATCGGACCCGAAGTCACCCGCGAGGCGGTCCGCGTGCTTGAAGCGCTCGATCTGCCGGGGCTGACCCTGTTCGAAGGCGATGTCGGCGGGATTGCCTACCAGCGCCACGGCCATCCGCTGCCGCCTGAAACGCTGGAACTGGCGCGCAGCTGCGATGCGATCCTGTTTGGTGCGGTTGGCGATCCGGCCTGCGATCATCTGGAGCGGCACTTGCGCCCCGAGCAGGCGATTCTGGGCCTGCGCAAAGAGCTGGGCCTGTTTGCCAATCTGCGCCCGGCCAAACTTTTCAAAGGGCTGGAAGATGCATCTGCGCTTCGTCCTGAAGTTTCCAGCGCCATCGATCTGCTGATCGTGCGCGAGCTTAACGGCGATGTCTATTTTGGCGAGAAGGGCATCCGCACCCTCGCTGATGGCCGCCGTCAGGGCTGGGACATGATGTCCTATGCCGAGGACGAAGTGCGCCGGATCGCCCATACCGGATTCAAGGCCGCGATGGGGCGGCGGCGCAAGCTCTGCTCGGTCGACAAGGCCAATGTGCTGGAAACCTCGCAGCTGTGGCGCGATGTGGTGAGCGAAGTTGCGGCGGAATACCCCGCAGTTGAGCTGAGCCATATGTATGTCGATAACGCCGCGATGCAGCTGGTTCGAAATCCCGGCCAGTTCGATGTGGTGGTCACTGGCAATCTGTTTGGTGATATCCTGTCAGATCAAGCAAGTATGTGCGTTGGTTCAATTGGTTTGCTAGCTTCGGCCAGCCTCGCCGAAGGCACCAAGGGCCTGTATGAGCCAATCCACGGCAGCGCCCCCGATATTGCCGGGCGCGGCATCGCCAATCCGATGGCGACGATCCTTTCTGCCGCAATGCTGCTGCGCCACAGCTTCGCGCGTGAAGCGCAGGCCGCACGGATCGAGGCGGCGGTGGCGGCGGCGCTGGGCGCTGGGGTGCGCGGCGCTGATCTGGGCGGAACTTACGGCACTGCCGCGATCGGTGATGCTGTCCTCGCGCGGCTTTGATTCAGCTGCGTTAACCATTTAATTGCGCGGGCTTGCTAAGGCAGGGCATCGCATCCCAACAGGTTCCTCCCGCATGATCACTCCGCTCCAGCTTGCCGTTATCCTGCCGACCTATAATGAGCGCGGCAATCTGCGCGCGCTGGTGGAACGGCTGGACACCGCGCTGGCCGGGCTCAACTGGGAGGCGATCTTCGTTGATGACAACAGCCCCGATGGCACCGCTGACGAGGCGCGCGCGATCAATCTGGAGAACCCGCACGTCCGGGTGATCGAGCGGATCGGCCGCCGGGGTCTGGCCTCGGCTGCGATCGAGGGGATGTGTTCTACCGCTGCACCATTTGTGGCGGTGATGGATGCCGATCATCAGCATGATCCGCTGCTGCTGCCCGGGATGCTGGGCGCGCTGGAAGGCGGCGAGTATGATCTGGCCTATGCCTCACGTTTTTGCGCAGGCGCCAGCACCGAGGCATGGAACCGGCCAGACCGGGTCAAGGCATCGGGCATCGCCAATGCCGTCGCCCGCAAGGTGACCGGGGTTGATCTGACCGATCCGATGAGCGGCTATTTCATGCTCCGCACCGATGTACTGCGCAAAACCGCGCCGAAGCTTTCGGGCGTCGGCTTCAAGATCCTGCTCGATATTCTGGCCACAGTGGACACCCCGATGCGGGTCAAGGAATTCCCGCTGGCCTTCGCCGCCCGGGCGGAAGGTGAAAGCAAGCTTGACCGGACCGTGGTGTTTGAATTTCTGGTCGGGCTTTACGACAAATGGCTTGGCCGGATCATCCCGACCCGCTTTGCCCTGTTCGGCACGATCGGCGCGGCAGGCGTAGTCGTCCATATGGCGGTGTTGACTGCGTTCCTCGCGATCTTCGGCGGCACGCTCAAAGGCCAGCTGGTCTCCGATTTCGAGGTAGGCCAGACGGTCGCCGCGCTGGTCGCGATGAGCTTCAACTTCGTGCTCAACAATTCGCTGACCTATGCCGACAAACGCCTGACCGGCTTTTCCGCGCTGGCGCGGGGCTGGGCGCGGTTCGCGCTGACCTGTTCGGTCGGTCTGCTCGCCAACGTGGGCGTCGCCGCCGTGCTGGTGCGGTTCGGCTTCCACGAATACCCCGCCGCGATCACGGGAATCATCATTGGCTCGGTGTGGAATTTCGCACTCAGTTCGAAGTTCGTCTGGGGCAAATATTAGCGCCAGCTATCCAGCCACATCCACTGCGAATAGCTATGTTTGCCGTGGTGGAGCTTTGCGGCTGAAATGATCGGATAGAAATAGACGAATATCGCCGCGCTGAGCGTCAGCGCTGCCAGCGGCAGCCAGCGGTTGCCCCGCACCCACAGCGCGTCCAGCGCCAGCGCCAGACAAGCCATCAGGAAGGTGCCGGGCAGCAGATAATGATAATAGAACTGGATCGGCTTGCCCGAGATCGCCCACATCCCCAGCGTCACCAGATAGAGGCCCGCGCAGGCCAGCGCATCATAGCGCCGCCGTGCCAGCCCGGCCCATAGTGCCCAGAGCAATGCCGGAAGCCCGGCCAGCATGGTGAAAGGGTTGCCGATCAGCACGATCCCGCGCTGGGCATCGGCCGTATAGCCATACAGATACCAGATCGCGCGCCAGTTTCCGATCCATTGATACCAGACGCTGCGATAGGGGTGCAGCTTCTTCACACTGTCCTGCAATTGCAGCATATATTGGTGATGCCCGATCGGATCGAACGGATCGATCGCGCCTTTGACGTAGAAAAAGGCGGGCCAGAA